>JBQCFH010000543.1:0-4100 GCA_051959385.1 Rhizobiaceae bacterium
GCCAGCGGCAAGCCCAAGATCGTCGCCATCATCGCAACGGCCCGCAAGCTGCTCACCATTCTCAACGCCATCATCCGAGACCAAAAGCCATGGCAAAGCGCTTGACTTCCAAGACAGTCGCTCTCCCCCGATCGACGGGGGAGAGGATGCGCCGGCCGTACGCTTGGCGCCCGTCCTCTCCACTACGAAGTGGGGGAGAGGTGCCGAGCCCCCGGGTCCGGCCTTTGGCCGGCCCGAGGACAGGCTCCGCGAGGCGGAGAGGGGGAATTCTCAAATGCGATCGCCTGCCCCATAGAGTCAGCCGACATGTTGGAAGGGGCCGATCCCAAAATCGTTATTGGCCCCCTACTCCACCGCCTTGGCCAGCGCGGCGACCAGCTTCTGCGGCCGGTAGTGCAGCCAGGCCGGGGTCAACCCCATGCGCACGACCACCATCCGCTTCGACGGAACGATAGCGACGGTCTGGCCGTCATGGCCCTGCAGCCAATAGGTACCCTCGGGCACTCCCGCCGCGACGCCGTCACCTTTCTTGTCGTCCGGTCCTTCCAGCCACACCTCGCCCTTGCCATAGACGCCGTTCGAGGCGCCGGCCGGCGTGTGCATCATCGAGACGAACCCTTCGGGCAGGATGCGCCTGCCGTTCCAGACGCCGTCCTGCAGCAGGAACTGGCCGAAGCGCGCCCAGTCACGCGCCGTGGCGTAGAGATAAGACGCGCCGGCCAGCGTGCCGCTTTCGTCGGCCTCCATTACGGCGCTCTTCATGCCGAGCGGGTCGAAGAGTGCTTTTCGGGGGTAGGCAAGCGAGGCGGCTTCATCGCCCACCGCGTTCTGCCACAGGCGCGCCAGCATGATGCTGGTGCCCGTCGAATAGCTGAACTTCGTGCCGATCGGCGCGACGAGCGGCTTCGACGCGGCGAACTTCGCCATGTCCGGCTCCAGGTAGAGCATGCGCGTGACGTCCGAGACGGTGCCGTAGTCCTCGTTGAAGGCGAGCCCGCTTTGCATCGCCATCAGATCGGCGATCGAAATGTTCTTCCGGTCGTCGCCGCTCCATTCCGGGAACAGGTTCTTAGCGTCGAGCGACAGCTTGCCGGCGCCGAGAACGGTCCCGAGGATCGCGACATTGACGGTCTTGGTCATCGACCAGCCGATGAGCGGCGTATCGGCGGCGAAGCCGGGGGCGTAGCGCTCGCCGACGATGCGGCCGTCCCTGACCACGACGATCGCGCGCATGCCGGGCCCCGCCAGTTGCGGATCATCGAGCAGCCTGACCAAGCTGGGGTCCTGCGAAGGCTCGACGCGCTCGCCGGCCGGCCACAGATCGGCGGGAGCCTTGGAAGGCGCGGGACCGGGCGCCGAGAATTTGTCGGCCGCGACATTGCCGTCGGGGATCAGCGAGCAGCCGAGCCCCGGCCGCGCGACCGCCTCATTGGATGCGAAATAGCCGAGGAAGGCCGCCTTCACGATGCCAGCTTTCCTGTCCACGTCGAGATCGAAGAATTTGAGCAGCGGATTGCCCGGCGCCTGCACGTCGACCGCAAGGACCTGCTGCGGATCGCGCCCGGCGATGAACACATTGGAACAGACGATCTTGGCGGCATAACCCGCGCCGACACGCAGGAGTGCGGGCGGAAAGGCGGCAAGCCACACGACCGCCGCAACGACAGCAGCGACGACCAGCCCGGCGAGCCACTTCGCGATCCTCATCTGCCTTCGCATGCTGCCCTGCGCGCCTTTGTCCGCCCACTCCGGCCATTGACTTTGCCGGCCCGGTTCGTCTTTTTCGACTGTCAGGCGGCAAGGGGCATAAATCAACCGCTTTCGCTTGCGGCCCGCCGTCGTCACCGGATCGCCCGTCGACCTCCCTTAGCCGGGGCCGGCGTTCCCTGAAGGCTGGAGAAGCGATGCGCCGTCTTGCGCCAATATTGCTTTTGCTCGCGCTCGGAGCCTGCACCTCGATTTCCTACGACTTCGGCAATATCGCCAGCGCGGGACCGCGCTTCCGCGACCGCGACCCGCATCAGTGGAAATCGCGCGCGCCATGGACTTATCCGGTGCACGGCACGGATGTCGCGAAATACCAGAGCGCCGTCGACTGGCAGAAGCTGCGCAAGGAAGGCATCGGCTTCGCCTTCATCAAGGCTACCGAGGGTGGCGACCGGGTCGACGATCGCTTCGAGGAGAACTGGCGCGGCGCCCGGCGCGCCGGCATTCCGCGCGGGGCCTATCATTTCTTCTATTTCTGCCGCCCGGCGATCGAGCAGGCGGCCTGGTACATCGACCATGTGCCGAAGGAACGATCGTCGCTCCCACCCGTTCTCGACATCGAATGGAACCCCGCCTCCCCTTCCTGCAAGCTCCGGCCCGATCCTGAAACAGTCCGCGCGGAGATGAAGGTATTCCTGGACGCCATTGCCAAGCATTACGGAAAGAAGCCGATCATCTATACGACCGTCGACTTCTTCGAGGACAACGATCTGTCGAGATTCAGGGGCTATCCCTTCTGGCTGCGCTCGGTCGCCGGCCATCCGGACGACAAATATGGCGGCCTGAGCTGGGTGTTCTGGCAATATACCGGCACGGGCATCGTCCCCGGGATAGAAGGCGATGCGGACCTCAACACCTTCAATGGCGACACGGGCGACTGGCGCAAATGGCTGAATGCGAACACGACCTGAGCCGTATCGATCCAAAGGAGTTTACGACGTGAAGTTTTATCCGCTTTTCATCGCGCTTGCGCTCGTTCCTGCGGCGGCGCACGCCCAGCAACAATGCGGCGGCGACTTCGGCGCATGGAAGGCGGCCGTGGAAAAGGATGCGGCCGCGCAAGGCGTCGGGGAGCGCGGCATCGCGGCGCTCGGGCAGGCCAATCTCGATCCCGAAGTCATCCGCCGCGACCACGCGCAGGGCGTCTTCACGCAGACCTTCATCGAGTTTTCGACCCGCATGGAATCGGCCTACCGGCTGAAGCATGGCGAGATCAACCTGAAGAAATACGCCTCCGTCTTCCAGAAAGCCGAGCAGCAGTTCGGCGTTCCCGGCCCGGTGATCACCGCCTTCTGGGGGCTGGAGACCGATTTCGGCGCCGTGCAGGGCAAGTTCTCGACGCTCGACGCGCTTACCACGCTGGCGCATGACTGCCGCCGCGCGGACCTCTTCCGACCGCAGCTGATCGCGCTGCTCAAGCTCATCGACAACGGCACCGTGCCGGCCGACGTGCAAGGCGCCTGGGCGGGCGAGATCGGCCAGACGCAGATGCTGCCGAAGGATTACCTCGCGCAGGGCGTGGACGGCGACGGCGACGGCCGCGTCGACCTGCGCGACAGCGCCGCCGACGTGATCATGACGACCGGCCATTTCCTGCAATCGCTCGGCTGGAAGGCCGGCGAGCCTTGGATGGAGGAAGTGCGCGTGCCGGAGAACCTTCCCTGGGAAAAGACCGGGCTGGAGAACCGCCTGCCAGTCAGCCAATGGGCTGCATGGGGCGTCACGGGCCGCGACGGCGGAGGGCTCGACGAGACGGGCAGCCCGGCGAGCCTCGTCCTGCCGATGGGCCGGAAGGGGCCGGCGTTCCTGGTCTTCGACAATTACGACGTCTACCTGAAATGGAACCAGTCCTTCGTCTATACGCTGACGGCGGCGCATCTCGCGACCCGCTTCGCCGGCGCGCCCGCCTATGACAGGCGTGATCCGGAGCCCGGCCTGTCGCCGGCCGAAATGCGCGAGTTGCAGAAGAAGCTCGACGCCAAGGGTCACGATGTCGGCGCTATAGACGGCGTGCTGGGCTCGGGAACGCGCGAGGCGGTGCGGGCAATGCAAAAGGAACTGGGGCTGCCGGTCGACGGCTGGCCGACCCGCACCCTGCTCGATATGCTTTAGGCACGGGCGCGATCCGCGGGCCAGAAGCAGGCGTTCGCGCGCCGCGCGGCCCGTTGGGTAGAAGCTGCGCGGGATTTGCGAGCCATTTTACCCCGCGCCTGACACCAGGATCAGTGCCGCCCCTCATCGGGCGGGGGGGGGGGGGGGCCCGCGCGCGCGGGGGGGCGCGCGGGCCCCGCCGCAGCCCCCGCGACGCCCCCCCAGGCGCGGGGGGGGGGACG
>JBQCFH010000544.1:0-4155 GCA_051959385.1 Rhizobiaceae bacterium
GATCCCCTGCTCGTCGAAAGGCGGCAGCAGCGGGCGCAGCGAATTGTCCGCCATCAGATGGAAGAGCGCCGCATCAGGCACGCTTTCCCGCGCCGAAAGGAGGTTGCGCGGCTGGTCGTCGATGAACGCGACGGGACGGCCATTGTCTCCCCTGAGCATGGCGATCGCCGGCCCCTTCGGCATCTCGGTCGTCAGCAGCGGGTATGGCAGCCCGAGGCGGTCGAGATGCGCGCGGCGGGTCTCGCGGTGGCGATGCGGCATGGCGGTCAGAAGGATGATCTCGACCCGGCGATGGAATGAGGCAAGCGCCTCCGCCGCGCCTTCGGTCACGGCCTGCCAGTCGGCTTGCGCCGCAAAGAAGGCGTCGATCGCGGCGGAAACGCGTTCCGCCGCCGCCGGCTCGTTTGTCGCTAGATCGATAACGTTGCCGTACAGCCGGAACGTCTCCAGCTTCAATTCGAGACCTTGCGTGGCCAGATAGCGCGGGAAGGGCCGGATGAAGTCCAGCACGACATCATCCACATCGAGGATCAGCAGCGGCCGATCGTCGAGCGCCAATTCGGCAATCTGGCGAACCGTTTCCGGGTCGTCGCTCATACGGAAGCTTCAAAGAGGTCGTCGCCGTTCGGCAGCTTGCGGCGCGCCGCGGCGACCGAGGCCGGATCGGTGCCCGTTTCGGCGGCAAAGCGCATCAGGCTCGGCTCGTGCGCGAGCAGGAAATCGAGCACGCCGGCGAGAAAGCCCGGCTCCCGTGCAGCCTGCCGGATCGAGGCCGCTTCGATGCCGGTAATGGAGAGGAAGCGCGGAAGCAATTCGGCGTCGCCCGCAATGAAGGCGAGGGCCGATATGGCGATCGATTCGGCCTCTTCTCCGGAATGTCTGCTTGTCGCCATGAAAAAGGCTTTCCTTTCTGGCCGGCAACAGGAAAGTTGCCGGGAAAGCTCTATACATCGGCGTGACGATCGGACCAAACCTTCGCATTTCGGGAGAGCGGTTTCCGTTTCGTCAATCAAATTGCGCTAGGAAAAACAGTGGGAATCGGTCGGGCCGGACGATCCGGGCATTGGCCGCTGCGGGACGGGAAGAATGCCGAAGAAGGTTATGATCGTCGAAGATAACGAGCTCAACATGAAGCTCTTTCGCGACCTGATCGAAGCCAGCGGCTATGAGACCGTTCGCACGCGCAATGGGCTTGAGGCGCTCGATCTCGCCCGTGCCCACAGACCGGACCTCATCCTGATGGACATCCAGCTGCCGGAGGTTTCCGGGCTGGAGGTGACCAAATGGCTGAAGGAGGACGAGGAACTTCAGGCGATCCCGATCATCGCTGTCACCGCCTTCGCCATGAAGGGCGACGAGGAGCGCATTCGCCAAGGGGGTTGCGAAGCCTACATCTCGAAGCCGATTTCGGTGACCAAGTTCATCGAGACGATCAAATCCTATCTGGGCGATGCCTAGAGCGAGGCCCCCGACATGACCGCCCGCATCCTTGTCGTCGATGATATCCCGGCCAATGTGAAGCTCCTGGAGGTTCGGCTGCTGGCCGAATATTTCGAGGTGCTGACCGCTTCGAACGGCGCCGACGCGCTTGAAATCTGCGAGACCGGCAAGATCGACGTGGTGCTGCTCGACATCATGATGCCGGGCATGGACGGGTTCGAGGTCTGCCGTCGCCTGAAGCTCGATCCGGCGACCGCGCACATCCCTATCGTGATGGTCACCGCACTCGACCAGGTGGCCGACCGCATTCGCGGGCTCGAGGCCGGTGCAGACGATTTCCTGACCAAGCCCGTCAACGACCTGCAGCTGATGACGCGGGTGAAGAGCCTTGTGCGGCTGAAGACGCTGACGGACGAGTTGCGGCTGCGCGCCTCCACCACCCGCAATATCGGCATCGAGGAGATGCTGGGGCGCAGGCAGCCGGAGGCGGATCTGGCGAGGGTGCTGCTCGTCGACGAACGACCGGCCTCGGTCGAGCATCTGGAGAAGATGCTCCAGCCCGGCTTTCAGGTGGATGCCGTCGCCGATCCGCACAAGGGCTTCTTCGACGCGGCGGAGGGCGACTACGATTGCGTCGTCGTCTGCACCGGCTTCCGGGATTTCGATCCGCTGCGGCTCTGTTCGCAGCTCCGCTCGCTCGACCGCACGCGTTTCCTGCCGATCGTGCTGATCGCCACCGAAGGCGAGGAGGATCGCATCCTGCGCGGGCTGGAACTCGGCATCAACGATTATCTGGTCCGGCCGGTCGAGCAGCAGGAGCTCATGGCGCGGCTGAAGACGCAGGCGCGGCGCAAGCGCTACAACGACCAGCTTCGCGCCAGCGTCACCGAGACGATGGAAATGGCCGTTATCGACGGCCTGACCGGACTGCATAACCGCCGCTATCTCGACAGCCATCTGCAGACGCTGTTCGACCGCTCGGTGGCGCGCCGCCGGCCGCTCTCGGTGATGATCACGGACATCGACCACTTCAAGGCCGTGAACGATACCTGGGGCCATGACGGCGGCGACCGCATCCTGCGCGAATTCGCCTCGCGGCTGAGGAAGAACGTCCGGGGCATAGATCTCGCCTGCCGCTACGGCGGCGAGGAGTTCGTCGTCGTGATGCCGGACACCGAGGCGCCGGTCGCCGAGAAGGTGGCGGAGCGCATACGCGCCGAGATCGCCAGCGCCCCGTTCGTGGTGGCGGGAGACGGAAGGACGATCGAGGTGACGGTGAGCGTCGGCGTGTCGTCGCTCAAGCCTTACGCCGACGGGGTGGACGCGCTCATGAAGCGCGCGGACATAGCGCTCTACGAGGCCAAATCCGGCGGGCGCAACCGGGTCGTAGCCAAGGCCGCCTGACATATCGGGAATGTCGGGACAAGCCCGCGTCAGCCCTGGCGGGGCCATAAATTTACCTTGTTCGCAGTGATTTCTTGGCTTTGGTTAAGAAACTATTGATTTCCAAGGTGTCTTGCGCGAGTGTCGCCTTGGGAATGAAAGGGGTGGCGACACGAGGCTGATTGCAGCCATCCCTGGCTATACCCCATGATGCTCAGGTCCGCCGCATCTCCTGGGTTCCGTGGGGTCGGCCGGCCGGCGCTGGCGCAAAGTGGCCTCCTCGTACCGCTGCCAGATCGCCGACCGGCCCCTTCATTCCTCCATCCCGAATAGTCGAGTTCGCCGCTTCCGTCCGGACGCGGGGTCAGTTAGCGCGCCTCCCATGGGACCGGCGTCGCCTGGGCGACTTTGCTCCTGGACCACACGGAAGGGCAAAATCCGTCCTTGAAAGCCGCGGCGGCGGTTTCTAGGGTCGGCCGGCAGGAACAAGAAGGAAAATCGATGTTTCGCTCGGTCGTCGACGCCATCGGCAACACGCCGCTCATCCGCCTCCGGCGGGCTTCGGAGGAAACCGGCTGCGAGATCCTGGGCAAGGCGGAGTTCATGAACCCGGGCCAGTCCGTGAAGGACCGCGCCGGGCTCTTCATCATCCGCGACGCCGAGGAGAGAGGGCTGCTCGAACCGGGCGGCGTCATCGTCGAGGGGACCGCGGGCAATACCGGCATCGGCCTTACCGTCGTCGGCAAGGCACTCGGCTACCGCACGGTCATCGTCATCCCGGAGACGCAAAGCCAGGAGAAGAAGGATGCGCTGCGGCTGCTCGGGGCGGAACTCCTGGAAGTGCCGGCCGTGCCGTACAGGAACCCCAACAATTATGTGAAGGTGTCCGGTAGGCTCGCCGAGCGCATGGCGAAATCCGAAGCCCATGGCGCTATTTGGGCGAACCAGTTCGACAATGTCGCGAACAGGAACGGCCATGTGCATACGACAGCACAGGAAATCTGGAGGCAGACGGACGGCAAGGTCGATGGCTTCGTCTCGGCTGTCGGCACCGGCGGAACACTTGCCGGCGTCGCCGAGGGGCTGCGCGGCCACGGCAGCGACGTGAAGATCGCGATCGCCGACCCGCTCGGCGCCGCGCTCTACAGCTTCTACACCGAGGGCCAGCTGAAGTCCGAGGGCAGCTCGATCACGGAGGGCATCGGCCAGGGCCGCATCACCGCCAATCTGGAAGGAGTCGAGCCGGACTTCGCCTACCAGATACCGGATGCGGACGCGCTGCCGATCATCTTCGACCTGGTACAGGAAGAGGGGCTGTGCCTCGGCGGCTCG
>JBQCFH010000545.1:0-2269 GCA_051959385.1 Rhizobiaceae bacterium
TGCCTGGCGGCGAGGACCTGGTGGACGCCATGGCCGAGCTCGTGCGCGAGCGTCATCACGTCGCGCGGCTTGCCCATATAGTTGAGAAGCACATAGGGATGGGCCGACGGCACGGTCGGATGCGCGAAGGCGCCCGGCGCCTTGCCCGGCCGCACGGGAGCGTCGATCCAGCGCCGGTCGAAGAAGGTCCTGGCGATATCGGCCATCTCCGGCGCGAAGGCGCCATAGGCCGACAGAACGGTGTTTCGCGCCTCGTCCCAGCCGATCGTCGCCTGCGGCGTCTGCGGCAGGGGTGCGTTGCGGTCCCAGTGGTTGAGCTTCTCCATGCCGAGCCATTTCGCCTTCATGGCGTAGTAGCGGTGGGAGATGCGCGGATAGGCTTCGCGTACGGCCTCGGCGAGAGCGTCGACGACTTCGCGCTCCACGCGGTTCGCCAGATGCCTGGAATCGGCGATGTCCTTGAAGCCGCGCCAGCGGTCGGAGATCTCCTTGTCCTTGGCAAGCGTGTTGGTGATGAGGACGAAGGTCCTCAGATTCTCCTTGAACACGGCAGCGAGCGCCTCGGCTGCCTTGCGCCGCTTCTCCGGATCGGCGTCCTGCAGCAGGTTCAGGGTCGGCTCGAGCGAGAGCTCTTCGTCGTCCACATTGAAACGGAGCGCCGTCATGGTCTCGTCGAAGAGACGGTTCCAGGCGCCGCGCGCGGGGATCGACTTCTCGTGGAAGAGCTGCTCGATGCGGTCCTCGAGCTGATAGGGCTTGTCTTTCCTCAGATCGGCGATCCAGGGCCTGTAGTGCGCCAGCGCCTTGTCGGCCGCTAGCGCGGCCTCCATTTCCGCATCGTCGATATGGTTCAACTCTAGCTCGAAGAATATGAGATGCGAACCGGCGTCGGTCATCTTCTCCTGGACGTCGCCGTAGAGCTTCGCCCGTTTCGGATCCGACGTGTCGCCGGCATAGATCAGGCTCGCATAGGAGAGGACGCGGCCGACCAGTTCCTGGATATCCTCATAGGCGCGAACCGCCTCGCCGAGCCGACTCTTGCCGCGTTGCGCCGCCTCGCCGGCAAGCTTTCCCTTCCAGCGCTGCTCGAAGGCAATCGCTTCTGTCCCCGCGCGCTCGATGTCCTTTTTAAGCTCCGCGGAATCCATGGAAGGATAGAGATCCGCCAGGTTCCATTCGGGCAGGTCGCCGAGCCCCGCGGCGGGCGTGCCTTGTCTGGCCGCGGCTCTCGGCGCCTGCAAAGGTTCGGGCATGCGCGGGTTTCGCATCGGCAGGTCATCCTTTCGAATCGGGGATCAGGCGCGCTCGCCTAAAGAAATCGTTCACCGGGTTTCTTGAACGCTTATTTAGGACCCTGTGCCAGGATGATCCATATGCCATTGTCGGCGGGCGGAACAATCACAAAGGCATGACGGGCGCATGACGGCTCCCATACTCATCGTCGACGACGACCCGGTGCAGCGGCGCCTGCTGCAGGCGGCCGTCGGCAAGGCCGGCTACGAGGCGATGGTTGCAGAGGGCGGCGAAGAGGCGCTCAGGCTACTCGACGCGCATGCTGTCTCGGTCGTCATCCTCGACTTGGTCATGCCCGGGATCGGCGGCATCGAAGTGCTGGAGCAGATGCGCCACCGGGGCATGTTCGTGCCGGTCATCGTACAGACGGCCAAGGGCGGCATCGAGACCGTCGTCGCGGCAATGCGGAGCGGCGCGTTCGATTTCGTCGTCAAGCCAGCCTCACCGGAGCGCCTTCAGACCGCGATCGCCAATGCGCTGAAGGTCGAGGCTCTCGGCGACGAGGCCAAACGCGCGCGGCGGCCCTCCGGCGGCACGCTCACCTTCAAAGATTTGGTCACCGGCAGCGTGGCGATGGAGCGCGTGGTGCGGCTCGGCCAGAAGGCGGCCGCCTCGAACATACCGATCCTCATCGAGGGCGAATCAGGCGTCGGCAAGGAACTGGTGGCGCGCGCCATCCAGGGTAGCGGCGAACGCCGCCACAAGCCTTTCGTCACCGTCAATTGCGGCGCCATCCCCGAAAATCTTGTGGAAAGCATCCTCTTCGGTCACGAGAAGGGCGCCTTCACAGGAGCCACCGAAAAGCACACCGGCAAGTTCGTCGAGGCGCATACGCGGACCCTTTTTCTTGACGAAATCGGCGACCTGCCGCTCGACGTGCAGGTGAAGCTGTTGCGCGCGGTGCAGGAGGGCGAGGTCGATCCTGTCGGCGGCCGTAACGCGGTGAAGGTCAACATAAGGCTGATCTCGGCGACGC
>JBQCFH010000546.1:0-5508 GCA_051959385.1 Rhizobiaceae bacterium
GCATTACCTGGCCAATGTGCGCGGCGAGATCTATTTCGCGCTGCTCTCCGACTGGCCCGACAGTCAGGTCGAGCAGGCCGAGGCCGATCTCGAGATCCTCGGCCATGCGCGTCGCAAGATCGCCGAGCTCAACCAGCGCCACCCCAAGGAGGGCGTGCCGCGCTTCCATCTGCTGCACCGCCGACGCCTCTATAACGAAAGCGAGCATCGCTGGATGGGATGGGAGCGCAAGCGCGGCAAGCTCCACGAGTTGAACCTGCTCTTGCGCGGCGACGCCGATACCACTTTCCTCACGCCGGAAGCGCCGCTGCCGGACGACGTCGTCTACGTCATGACGCTCGACACGGACACGCGCACCACGCGCGACGTGGTCAAGCGCCTCGCCGGCAAGCTTGCCCATCCGATGAACAGGCCGGTCTTCGACACCGCGCGTCGGATCGTGACCTCCGGCTACGGCATCCTGCAGCCGCGCGTGACCGCATCGCTGACGACCGGCGACGAGGCCTCGTTTTTCCAGCGGGTGTTTTCGGCGAACAGGGGCATGGACCCCTACGTCTTCGCGGTCTCGGACGTCTACCAGGACATCTATGGCGAGGGCACTTTCACCGGCAAGGGGCTCTACCATATAGACGCCATGGAGGCGGCGCTTGCCGGGCGCATCAGCGAGAACTCGGTGCTGAGCCATGACCTCCTGGAAGGGGCGCTTGCCCGTGCGGCGCTCGTCAGCGACGTGGAGGTGGTCGAGGACTATCCGACCCGCTATTCCGTCGACGCCTCGCGCCACCACCGATGGGCGAGGGGCGACTGGCAGCTCCTGCCGTTCATCTTCAGCGCCGCGAGCGGCGTGCCGGCGATCTCCCGATGGAAGATGATCGACAATCTGCGGCGCACGCTGACCCCGATCTTCTGGGTCGCCTCATCGATTGCCGCCTGGACGCTGTTGCCTTTCGCCTTCGCCGCGCAATGGCAGCTTTTCCTGATCCTCATTCTCTTCGTGGCGCCGACTTTCGATGTCGTCGCGGCGATTCTGCCGGAGAAGGCCAACGTCACGCTTCGCGGCCACTTCAACGCGTTCGGCCATGACGTGGCGTTCGGGACGGCGCAGGTGGCGCTCAGGATGGTGCTGATCGCGCATTCGGCCTGGCTGATGGGCGACGCGATCATCCGCACGCTCTACCGGCTTTTCGTCAGCCACGAACACATGCTGGAGTGGCGGACCGCGCTGCAGGCGCAGCGCACCGAGGATGACCTCGGCTCCTACTACCGCCTGATGGGCGGCGCGCTCGTCATCGCCCTTATCGGCTTCGCCATTCCCTTCGCCGCCCATTCGAGCGGCGCCATCGTGGCGCTTATCTTCTGCGTCTTCTGGTTCGTCTCGCCGGCCTTCGCCTGGCTCGTCAGCCGGTCGGCCGAGACCGAGGACCGTCTTATGGTCGCGCCGGAAGACAGGCAGGCGCTGCGGGTCGCCGCGCGGCGCACATGGTTCTTCTTCGAGACCTTCGTCACCGAAGGCGACCATTGGCTGCCACCCGACAATTTCCAGGAGACGCCGCACCCGGTTGTGGCGCACCGCACCTCTCCGACCAACATCAGCGTCTATCTCCTCTCCACCGTCGCCGCGCGCGATTTCGGCTGGATCGGCATGGGCGAGGCGATCACGAGGCTGGAGAGGACGCTCGACACGATCGACAAGCTCGACACGTTCCGCGGCCACATCTTCAACTGGTACGACACGCAGACGCTGCAGCCGCTTCATCCGCGCTACATTTCCGCTGTCGACAACGGCAATTTCGCCGGTCATCTCATCGCCATCGCGGCAGCCTGCAACGAATGGGCGACTGCCCCCGCCGCCTACATGGAAGGCGATTTCGACGGGCTCCTCGACGTCATCACCATCCTCGAAGAGACGCTCGACGCGCTGCCGGACGATCGCCGGCCGTTGCGTCCATTGCGCCAGCGGCTGCGCGACCGGATCGCCGGCATTCGCCGCGCCGTCGAGGCGATCAAGCGCGAGCCGGAGATGGCCGCGGTCCGCACCATCAATCTGGCCGTGATGGCGGCCGAAATCCGCAAGCTTGCCGCCGCCATGCACCAGGAGACGGAATCTGCCGCCAGCACGGATCTCTCGCTCTGGGCCGACAAGCTGGCGGAGGCTTGCGACGCTCATGTCGACGACGCCCATACGGACGAGGCGAAGATCGAGGATTTCCGCGCTCGCCTGAAGGCGCTCGCCACACGCTGCCGGACGATCGCCTTCGGCATGGATTTCTCGTTCCTGTTGCGCGAGGACCGCAAGCTCCTGTCGATCGGCTACCGCATGGCCGATCATCAGCTCGACGAGGCCTGCTACGATCTGCTCGCGTCAGAGGCGCGGCTCGCCAGCCTCTTCGCCATCGCCAAGGGCGATGTCCCGACCGATCACTGGTTCCATCTCGGCCGGCCGATCGTCGAGATCGGCTTCCGCGGCGCGCTGATGTCCTGGTCGGGCTCGATGTTCGAATATCTGATGCCGCCGCTCGTCATGAAGGAACCGCAGGGCGGCATTCTCAACCAGACCCACCATCTGATCATCAGGCGGCAGATGCAGTACGGGCATGAGAAGCGGATCCCGTGGGGGATATCCGAGGCGGCCTTCAACGCCCGCGACCGCGACATGAACTACCAGTACACCAATTTCGGCGTGCCGGGCCTCGGCCTGAAGCGCGGGCTGGCGCTCAATACGGTCATCGCCCCTTACGCGACGCTGCTTGCCAGCCAGTATATGCCGCGCGAGGCCGTGCAGAACCTGAAGCGGCTCAACGCGCTCGGCGCCTGCGGGCGCTACGGCTACCACGACGCCGTCGATTTCACGCCGCAGCGCGTGCCCGAGGGGACCGATCACGCCGTCGTCTACAACTATTTCGCCCATCATTCCGGCATGTCGATCGCGGCCGTTGCCAACGTCGTCTTCGAAGGCCGCATGCGCGAGCGTTTCCACAGCGACCCGGTGATCGAATCCGCGGAACTCCTGTTGCAGGAAAAGGCGCCGCGCAACATTCCCGCGGCGACGCTGAAGACCGAAGCGGCCGAGCGCGCCAAGGGCGATGCGCCGGTCGAGATGCCGGACACGAGGCTGATCCTCGATCCGCTGAAGGCGATACAGGCGACCAATCTGGTCTCCAACGGGCGTTATTCCGTCATGGTGACCGCGGCGGGGTCGGGGTATAGCCGCTATAACGATCTTTCCATCACGCGCTGGCAGGCGGATCCGGTGGAGGACCGTTACGGCAGCTATCTCTTCCTGCGCGACGTGGAGACCAGCGAGTGGTGGTCCGCGACGGCCGAGCCGAAGCAGGCGGCCGGCGAGACCGCCTATACGCTGATGTCGGACGACAAGACCTCCTTCGTGAAGACGGTCGGCACGCTGCGTTCCGAAGTGGAGTGCATCGTCGTGTCGGAAGGCAATGGCGAGGGCCGCCGCATAACGATCTCCAACGACGGCACGACCGAGCGCATCGTCGAGGTCACCTCCTACGCCGAACTGGTGCTGGCGCCCGAGGCGGCCGACAACGCGCACCCGGCCTTCTCGAAGATGTTCGTCCACACCGAGATCGCCCGGCAGAACGGGACCATCTTCGCCACACGGCGCAAGCGCGACAAGAACGAAGCCGATATCGCGCTCGCCCATTTCGTGACCGACAGTTCCGGACCGCAGCGCGAGGGCGAGGCGGAGACCGATCGGCGCAATTTCATCGGCCGGGGGCGCAATTTATCCGATGCCGCTGCCTTCGATCCGGGCACCAGGCTGGCCGGCGGGCAGGGCTTCGTACTCGACCCGATCATCGCGCTCCGCAGGCGGGTGCGGGTCGCGCCCAACAAGAAGGTCGTGCTGACGTACTGGACCGTGGTCGGCGCCAACCGGGAAGAGGTCGAGGCCGCGATCGGGCGCATCGATCACACCGACGGCTTCGCCCGCCAGGCGATGCTTTCCTGGACGCGTTCGCAAGTGCAGACCCACCATGTCGGACTGACGCTCGCCGAGGCCGCCAATGTCCAGAAGCTGGCGCGCTACCTGATCTATCCCGATAAATGGATGCGCAGGCCGGCCGAGGCGATCGCGACCGGGCTCGCGACCCAGGCCTCGCTCTGGCCGCTCGGCATTTCCGGAGACTTTCCGATCTTCGCCATCCGTATCGGCGACCAGGCCGATCTGGAGATCGTGGCGAACGCGCTGCGGATGCAGGAATATCTGCGCGCCCGCGGTCTCGTCATCGATCTCGTCGTGGTCAACGAGCAGGCTTCCACCTATGTCCAGGACCTGCAGCATGCGATCGAGGCGCTCTGCGAAAACAGCCGGGCGAGGGGACGCGAGCATGGCCCGCGCGAGCACATCTTCGCTGTCCGCCGCGACCTCATCGACAAGAAGTCCTATCGCACGCTGGTGACCGTCGCGCGCGTCGTCGTCCATACTAGGAATGGCACGATCTTCTCCCAGATCGAACGCGCCGAAGCGATCGAGATGCAGGCGAAGGGCATTACGCCGCCTTCGGGCGAGTTCGCGCTTCCACAGCCTGTGGAGCAGCCGAAACCCGTCCTGCCGATCTCGCCGCTGGCGGCGGCAGAGCCGCCCTCGGGTGAAGGCCTGCAATTCTGGAACGGCTTCGGCGGCTTCGACGGCGAAACGGGTGACTATGTCGTGCGCCTGACCGGCACACGGACGACGCCGCACCCCTGGATCAATGTCATCTCCAACCAAGGCTTCGGCTTCCACACCTCCGCCGAGGGCGCGTCCTTCACCTGGAGCCGCAACAGCCGCGACTTCCAGCTGACGCCCTGGTCGAACGACCCCGTGAGCAACCGCCCCGGCGAGGCGATCTATATTCATGATCTGGCGAGCGGCGCCGCCTTCTCGCCTTTCGCGGCCGTGGCGCGGGATCCCGCCGCGACCTACGAGGCCCGCCACGGTCGCGGCTTCAGCACCTTCCACGCCATACGCGGAAAGCTTGCGATGGAGGTGACGCAGTTCGTCGATCCGAAGGACCCGGTCAAGATTTCAAGGCTCGTCATCCGCAACGGCGGCTTCGAACCGGCCAGGCTGCGCGTCTACGCCTATGCGGAATGGGTCCTCGGCATCAACCGTTCAAAATCGGCGCCGACGATTGTTCCAACATTCGACGCCGAGGCCGGCGTGCTGATGGCGCGCAACGCCTACAGCCTCGATTATTCCGACGGTCAGGCATTCATGGCGATCGACAGGCGGCCGGATTCGGTCACGGCCGATCGCCTGGAATTCATCGGCCGCAAGGGAAGCTCGGTGCTGCCGGAGGCGGTGGCAGCCGGCGCATCGTTGTCTGGCGCCGTCGAGGCGGGCCGCGATCCCTGCGCCGCGATCGCCTGCGACATCGATATCGCACCCGGCGAGGAGGCGACGCTGCTCTGGATGATCGGCGACGCGGCCTCGCCTGCGCAAGCCGTCGAACTGGCGAAGCGGCATGCCGAGGTCGATTTCGACCAGCGCCTCGCCGAGGT
>JBQCFH010000547.1:0-2652 GCA_051959385.1 Rhizobiaceae bacterium
TCGATGATGCGGCGGTTGGCCTGGTGCGGCACGAACCAGTCGAGGTCCTCCGCCGTGATGCCGGCCTGGCGGAACACATCCTCGATCACGTCCGTGATCATGGCGACCGCGTGCTTGAAGACCTCGCGCCCCTCCATGCGCAAATGGCCGACCGTGCCGGTCGTCGACGGCCCGCCGTCGACATAGAGCTTGTCCCGATGCGATCCGTCCGAGCGCAGGCTTGCCGCGAGCACGCCCCTGTCGGCGATGGTTCCCTGCCCTTCCGCCGCGTCGAGGACCAGCGCGCCGGCGCCGTCGCCGAAGAGAACGCAGGTGCCGCGATCGGTCCAGTCCAGGATCCGCGAGAAGGTTTCCGAGCCGATGACGAGCGCCCGCTTCGCCTGCCCGCCCCGCAGGTAGAGATCGGTCGTGGTGACGGCATAGACGAAGCCGCTGCACACGGCCTGCATGTCGAAGGCGAAGCCGTGCCGCATGCCCAGCCGTTCCTGGATCTCGACCGCCGTCGCCGGAAAGGTGTTGTTGGGCGTGGACGTGGCGAGGACGACGAGATCGATGTCGGCCGGCGTCAGGCCGGCATTTGCCAGCGCAGCGCGGGCCGCCGCCTCGCCGAGCGAGGCCGTGGTCTCGTCCGCATCGGCGATCCGCCGCTCGCGTATTCCCGTGCGCTGCGAGATCCACTCATCGGACGTGTCGACGATGGCTTCGAATTCCGCGTTCTTCATCGCGCGGCGCGGCAAAGCGCAGCCGACGCCGCGCACGATGGACCTCATCATGATCAGGGCCTGTTGACATGCACCGCCTGGCGGTGGCGCGACATGGTCATTTTGGTCTCCATCACGGCTCACGTGCTGAATGTCAACAGGCCCTGTCGCCTAACCGGCATGGCGTGTTTCGCCGGAAACCTCGTTCACCGCCTCGGCAGGGGGTTCCGGCTGCCTGCCGTGGAAAAGTTCGAGGTCGCGCCGGATGCGTCCGAGAAGGTCGCGCCGCGCCATGTCGTAGGCCAGTTCGACCGCCGCGGCGAACCCCTCGGCATCCGTTCCGCCGTGGCTCTTCACCACCAGCCCGTTGAGGCCCAGGAACACGCCGCCATTCGTCTTGCGGACATCCATCTTCTCGCGCAGCCGGTCGAAGGCGCCCTTGGCGAGCACGTAGCCGATGCGGGCGAGCAGCGTCCGGCTCATCGCCGCGCGCAGATATTCGGCTATCTGGCGCGCCGTGCCCTCCGCGGACTTCAGCGCGATGTTGCCCGAAAAGCCTTCCGTCACCACGACGTCCACCGTGCCCTTGCCGATGTCGTCGCCTTCGACGAAGCCTTGGTACTGCATGGACTTCATGTCGGCTTCGCGCAGCAGGCGTCCGGCTTCCTTCACTTCCTCCTGGCCCTTGATCTCCTCGACGCCGATATTGAGGAGACCGACGGTCGGCCGCTGGATATCGAAGACCGACCGCGCCATCGCGGCGCCCAGAATGGCGAAATCGATCAGTTGGCGGGCATCGGCGCCGATGGTGGCGCCGACATCCAGCACGATGCTCTCGCTGCGCAGGTTCGGCCAGATGGCTGCGATGGCGGGCCGGTCTATGGCCGCCATGCTGCGCAGGCAGAATTTCGACATGGCCATCAGCGCGCCGGTATTGCCGGCGGAAACGCAGACCTCTGCCTCGCCGTTCTTGACCGCCTCGATCGCCTTCCACATCGACGACTTCCAGCGCCCGTGGCGGAGCGCCTGGCTCGGCTTCTCGTCCGAGCCCACGGCGACCTCGCAATGCACGACCTCGCAAACCGCTTTCAGGCGCGGCATGGTATCGAGCAGGGGATCGATCGCTTCCTGGCGGCCGAAGACGACGAAGCGGATTTCGGGACGCCGCTCAACTACCTTCGCCAAGCCGGGCAGCACCACGGCGGGGCCGTGATCGCCTCCCATGGCGTCAATGGAAATCCTGGTCACGCGGCGTATTTCTCGTCTTTCCCGGCGGGAACCGGCATTCTTGAAGTGAGGCGAAAATAGCCGTTTTGGGGCGTGGCACAACCAACTTTCGCGGGCGCGACCGGTTTTCAACCCTTTCGCTTCAACGCGGCCAGCTTTTCCGCCAATATGCCCGAGGGGCGATCGTCCTCGTCCTTATCCCCCGCCTCGAAGGTTTCAACTCCCTCCTTGCGGGGATAAGGATCGATCCCAAGCGCGAAGAACTGCTCGGCGAGCGCCCCGACATCGATCGTCGTGCCGGAAAAGCTTTCCGGCGCATCGCGGCCTTCGGGATCGAGGACCATCTCGCCGCCGGAATGCTCGTCGAACCTGCCGAGCCGCGAATCCTCCGGAACGAAAACGGCCGAAATCTCCTCCTCGACATGGGCGTCGATCGGCTCAAGCGTGACGACGCATTCCTGCACGATATCGCCATCGACGCGGCCGGAAACCGAAACGCCGTCACGCTTCCATGGCGAGACCGTCAAGTCGGCGTGGAATCGCTTGACGTCGAGGAGCCCGTGTTCGCGCGCCAATGCGGCCAACTGCTCCGGCTCCGCGTCGAGCGAGACGGGCATGCCCTTCTTCGGCAGCCGCACGACGCTCACCTTGAAGGAAACCGGGCTCTTCGCCGTCTCTTTCATTTCGTCTGCTCCAGCATCTCCGGCCGCTCGAAACGGAAGCT
>JBQCFH010000548.1:0-2293 GCA_051959385.1 Rhizobiaceae bacterium
AATCCTTCGCGCCGCTCGAGCCCCGCGCCGACGCCTTCCGCAACTACATCAACAGCGGCAAGGTGCAGTTCATGGCGCCGGAGGAGGCCATGATCGACAAGGCGCAACTCCTGAAGCTGACCGGGCCGGAAATGACGGTGCTGATCGGCGGTCTGCGCGTGCTCGGCGCCAATGCCGGCGGCTCGAAGCACGGCGTCTTCACGAATGAGCCCGGCAAGCTGACGAACGACTTCTTCGTCAACCTGCTCACCATGGCGAACCAGTGGGTGCCGGCGGGTGATCACTACGAAGGCCGCGACAGGAAGACGGGCGACCTCCGCTGGACGGCGACCCGCGTCGACCTGATCTTCGGCTCGCATTCGCAGCTTCGCGCCTTCGCCGAAGTCTATGGATGCGCGGATTCGAAGGAGAAGTTCGCCAGGGACTTCGTCGCCGCCTGGACCAAGGTCATGAACGCCGACCGCTTCGACCTGCACGGGTAAGGGTCGCAGGAAGGCGCCCTGGCAAGGGACGAAGCCTGCCTCAGCCGATGCGCAGGCCCCCTCTCCGTCCGCTTCGCGGACACCTCTCCCCCACTTCGTGAGGGAGAGGACGGGCGGCGAGCTTGGCGCCCGTCCTCTCCCCCTTCAGGGGGAGAGGTGCCGAGCGTAGCGAGGCGGAGAGGGGGCTGCCAGGGAGTCAGATCCGAAACGGCAATTGCCAAAACAAAACGCCCCTTCCGCTTCACGCAGGAGGGGCGTTTCCATTCAGATCGGAATAGGCTTTAAGCCGCCTCTTCCGTCTCCACCGTCTCGGCTTTCCGACCGGCAGGCGTCGGCCTCGACCGGAAGTTCAGCCGGTCGGAGCCGGCCGTGATGACCACCGTCGAGCCGTCCTTGATGTCGCCCATCAGGATCTTCTCGGCGAGCGGGTCCTGCAGTTCCTTCTGCATCACGCGCTTGAGCGGCCGCGCGCCATAGGCGGGGTCGTAGCCCTTGTCGGCCAGCCAGTCGATCGCCGTCTCGTCGAGGTCGAGCGTGATCTTGCGGTCGGCAAGCAGCTTCTCCAGCCGCTTCAGCTGTATCTCGACGATCTGGCCCATGTCCTGCCGCCGCAGCCGGTGGAATAGGATCACCTCGTCCACCCGGTTGAGGAACTCCGGCCGGAACGATGCGCGCACCACCGCCATCACCTCGTCGCGCACCTTGTCGACGTCTTCGTTCTCGCCGAGATTGACGAGATACTCGGCGCCGAGATTCGACGTCATGATGATGAGCGTGTTGCGGAAGTCGACCGTGCGGCCCTGACCGTCCGTCAGCCGACCGTCGTCGAGCACCTGCAGCAGCACGTTGAACACATCGGGATGCGCCTTCTCGATCTCGTCGAAGAGCACCACCTGGTATGGCCGGCGGCGGACGGCTTCCGTCAGCGCGCCGCCTTCCTCATAGCCGACATAGCCGGGAGGCGCGCCGATCAGCCGGGCGACCGAATGCTTCTCCATGAACTCCGACATGTCGATGCGCACCATGGCGCTCTCGTCGTCGAACAGGAAAGCGGCCAGCGCCTTGGTCAGCTCGGTCTTGCCGACGCCGGTGGGGCCCAGGAACATGAACGAGCCGATCGGCCGGTTCGGGTCCTGCAGCCCGGCGCGGGCGCGCCGCACGGCCTTGGATACGGCCTGCACCGCCTCGCCCTGGCCGACGACGCGCTTCGCGATCTCGTCTTCCATGCGCAAGAGCTTCTCGCGCTCGCCTTCCAGCATCTTGTCGACGGGTATACCCGTCCAGCGCGAAACGACATGCGCAACATGGTCGGGCGTCACGGTCTCCTCGACCATCGAGCCCTTGCCGTCTTGGGCCTCGGCTTCCCTGAGCTTCTTCTCGAGCTCGGGGATTCGGCCATAGGCAAGCTCGCCCGCGCGCTGGAACTCGCCCCTGCGCTGGGCGATCGCCAGCTCGTTCCGTGCCGCGTCGAGTTCCTTCTTGAGATCGGCCGCCTCGCCGAGCTTGGCCTTCTCTGCCTGCCATTTGGCGGTCAGCGCGGCGGACTCTTCCTCAAGCCCGGCAAGCTCCTTGTCGAGCCGCTCCAGACGGTCCCTGGAAGCTTCGTCCTTCTCGACCTTCAGCGCCTCGCG
The DNA here is from genome assembly GCA_051959385.1 of Rhizobiaceae bacterium. Lineage (GTDB taxonomy): Bacteria > Pseudomonadota > Alphaproteobacteria > Rhizobiales > Rhizobiaceae > Mesorhizobium_L. The sequence continues at coordinate 2,114 of JBQCFH010000548.1, forward strand.
CTCGATCTTGAGCTGCATGATGCGCCGATCGATCTCGTCGAGCGCCTCGGGCTTGGAATCGACCTGCATGCGGAGCCGCGACGCCGCCTCGTCGACGAGGTCGATCGCCTTGTCGGGCAGGAAACGGTCGGTGATGTAGCGGTTCGACAGCGTCGCCGCCGAGACCAGCGCCGAATCGGA
>JBQCFH010000549.1:0-27688 GCA_051959385.1 Rhizobiaceae bacterium
CCGCGCGTCAACGATGACGTGAACGAGGAGTGGATCTCCGACAAGACGCGCTTCATCTGGGATGGCCTCAGGACCCAGCGCCTCGACCGGCCCTATGTGCGCAAGCGCGGCAAGCTCGTGGCGGCGACCTGGCCGGAGGCATTCGAAGCCATCCGCGCGGCCGTCGTGAAGACGAGCGGCGACAGGATCGGCGCCATCGCTGGCGACCTGGCGAGCGTCGAGGAGATGTACGCGCTGAAGCTCCTGATGGCGTCGCTCGGCTCGCCCAATATCGACTGCCGCCAGGATGGCGCGGCGCTCGATCCGGCCGCCGGCCGCGCCGGCTACATCTTCAACCCGACCATCGCCGGCATCGAGCAGGCGGATGCGCTGCTCCTGATCGGGAGCAATCCCCGTTTCGAGGCGTCGGTGCTCAATGCGCGCATCCGCAAGCGCGCGCGCCAGGGCGATTTTCCGGTCGGCGCGATCGGTGATGTGGGCGACCCGCGTTACGACTATGAGTCGCTCGGCTCCGGCGCCGATTCGCTGAAGCAGCTTCTCGACGGCAAGAGCAGATTCGTCTCCGCGCTTAAGAAGGCGCAGCGGCCGCTGATCATCGTCGGGCAGGGCGCTCTGGCGCGGTCGGACGGGCGCGCGGTGCTCGGGCTCGCGGCGAAGCTCGCTTCCGACCTCAAGGCCGTGCGCGACGACTGGAACGGCTTTGCGGTCCTGCACACGGCGGCGGCGCGCGTCGGCGGCCTCGACATCGGCTTCGTGCCAGGCGAGGGCGGCAAGGACGTCGCCGGCATGATGGGCGCTCTCGACGTGCTCTTCCTGCTCGGCGCCGACGAGATGGACATGAACGCCATCGGCCGGGCCTTCACCGTCTATATCGGAACGCATGGCGATGCGGGCGCTCACCGCGCCGATGTGATCCTGCCGGGCGCGGCCTATACCGAGAAATCGGGCACCTACGTCAACACCGAAGGACGGGTGCAGATGACGAACCGCGCCGGTTTCGCGCCGGGGCAGGCGAAGGAGGACTGGGCGATCCTCAGAGCGCTTTCGGACGTGCTCGGCAGAAGGCTGCCGTTCGATTCGCTTTCGCAACTGCGGGCCCGGCTCTATGACGAGTACCCGCTGATGGCCGCGCTCGACGAGATCAAGCCCGGCGAGGCGGCGACCATAGCGAAACTCGCCAAGGCGGGCGGGCGCCTGAGCGCCAGGCCGTTCACTTCCCCTATCAAGGATTTTTACCTGACCAATCCGATCGCGCGCGCCTCCGCCGTCATGGCGGAGTGCTCGGCATTGGCTTCGAACGGCTTCAGGCAGGCGGCCGAGTAAGGGACGGGCAAGTGGAAAGTTTCTTCACCATCTATGTGCTGCCGGCGCTGATCATCCTTTTGAAGTCGGTCGTCCTGATCGTCATCCTGCTGGTCGGCGTAGCCTTCATTCTCTACGGCGACCGCAAGATCTGGGCGGCGGTGCAGCTGCGCCGTGGGCCGAACGTCGGCGGCCCCCGGGGACAGCTGCAGCCTTTCGCCGACCTGTTCAAGTTCGTGTTCAAGGAGCCGGTCATACCGTCCGGCGCCAACAAGGGCGTGTTCCTGCTGGCGCCGTTCGTCTCCGCGGTGCTGGCGATCTCCGCCTGGGCAGTGGTCCCGATCGACGCCGGATGGGCCATCGCCAACATCAATGTCGGCATCCTCTACGTTTTCGCGATTTCCTCGCTCGAGGTCTATGGCGTCATCATGGGCGGCTGGGCGTCGAACTCGAAATACCCCTTCCTCGGCTCGCTGCGTTCGGCGGCGCAGATGGTCTCCTACGAGGTCTCGATCGGCTTCGTCATCATTACGGTGCTTCTGTGCGTCGGCTCGCTCAACCTTTCCGACATCGTGCTGTCGCAGAAGGACGGGCTCGGCACGCATCTCGGTCTGCCCAACACATTCCTTGACTGGCACTGGCTGTCGTTGCTGCCGATGTTCGTGGTGTTCTTCATCTCGGCGCTGGCCGAGACCAACCGGCCGCCTTTCGACCTGGTCGAGGCGGAATCGGAACTGGTCGCGGGGCACATGGTCGAATATTCCTCGACGCCGTTCCTGCTCTTCTTCCTCGGGGAATATGTGGCGGTCGTGCTGATGTGCGCGCTGACGACCATCCTCTTCCTCGGCGGCTGGCTGCCGCCCTTCGATTTCGCGCCGTTCACTTGGGTGCCAGGCTTCATCTGGTTCATCCTGAAGCTGGTCGCCGTCTTCTTCATGTTCGCGCTGGTCAAGGCCTTCGTGCCGCGCTACCGCTACGACCAGCTGATGCGGCTTGGCTGGAAGGTATTCCTGCCGATCTCGCTTTTCATGGTGGTCGCGACGGCCGTGTTCCTCAAGGTCACGGGGCTGGCATGACGGGCGCCATGACCCTCGACATTCGCGCCTGCCATGCGGGACGTCCCGCCGGCGCCGGCATTTTCGGAGATTTTCAATGGGCGCACTAGCGCAGGCGGCGAAGTCGCTGCTCCTGAAGGAATTCCTGGAAGCCACGGCGCTTTCCATGCGGCAGTTCTTCGCGCCGAAGGCGACGATCAACTATCCCTACGAGAAGAATCCGCAGAGCCCGCGCTTCCGCGGCGAGCATGCCTTGCGCCGTTATCCCAACGGCGAGGAGCGCTGCATCGCCTGCAAGCTCTGCGAGGCGATCTGCCCGGCGCAGGCCATCACCATCGAAGCCGGACCGCGCCGCAATGACGGTACGCGGCGCACCGTGCGCTACGACATCGACATGGTGAAGTGCATCTATTGCGGCTTCTGCCAGGAGGCCTGCCCGGTCGACGCGATTGTCGAGGGACCGAATTTCGAGTTCTCCACGGAAACCCGCGAGGAACTCTACTACGACAAGGAAAAGCTCCTCGCCAATGGCGACCGGTGGGAACGGGAACTCGCGCGCAACATCGCGCTCGACGCGCCGTATCGGTAGCTGAATTCACCCCTCATCCGTCGCCTTCGGCGACACCTTCTCCCACAAGGGGAGAAGGAGGGGCGGGCGCTCTCCCTTCTCCCCTTGTGGGAGAAGGTGGCCGAGCGAAGCGAGGGCGGATGAGGGGTAGGCGGCGTTACGCATGGACGTGGCGTCGCCGGTTGGATAAGGAACACGCGGCTTCGCGGCGATGGCGCGGCGAGGCCGAAAGGGAAATGCGGGGAAACCCATGCTGACTGGACTAGAGGCGGCGTTCTTCTACCTCTTCGCCTTCATACTCGTTGGCTCGGCCTTCATGGTGATTGCCGCGCGCAATCCCGTGCATTCGGTGCTGTTCCTGATCCTCGCCTTCTTCAATGCGGCCGGGCTGTTCCTGCTCTCCGGCGCGGAGTTCCTCGCGCTCATCCTGCTCGTCGTCTATGTCGGCGCGGTGCTGGTGCTGTTCCTGTTCGTCGTGATGATGCTCGACGTCGATTTCGCCGAGATGAAACGAGGCGTTCTCGAATACGCCCCGGCCGGCGCGCTGGTCGGCATCATCCTGCTCGGCGAACTGATTGTCGTGCTCGGCGGCTACACTTTCGCGCCGCAGCTGGCGAAATCCGTCGCCATGCCCATCCCGCCGCTCGCGCAACGTTCCAACACGGGCGCGCTCGGCGACGTGCTCTACACGGATTACCTGTTCTATTTCGAAGTGGCCGGTCTGCTGCTGCTGGTGGCGATGGTCGGCGCCATCGTGCTGACGCTGCGCCATAAGCAGGGCGTGAAGCGGCAGTCGATCGCCGCCCAGGTGGCGCGCGATCCGCGCAAGGCGGTCGAGCTACGCGACGTCAAGACCGGCGAGGGAGTATCCTGATGGAAGTCGGCATAGCGCACTATTTGACCGTCTCGGCGATCGTCTTCACGCTCGGCGTCTTCGGCATCTTCCTCAACCGCAAGAACGTCATCGTCATCCTGATGTCGATCGAGCTGATCCTGCTTGCGGTCAATCTGAACTTCGTCGCCTTCTCGGCGGCGCTCGGCGACCTCGTAGGCCAGGTCTTCGCGCTGTTCGTGCTGACGGTGGCGGCGGCGGAGGCGGCGATCGGGCTTTCCATCCTCGTCGTATTCTACCGCAACCGCGGCTCGATCGCGGTCGAAGACGTGAACATGATGAAGGGCTGAAATGTACCAGGCTATCGTCTTCCTGCCCCTCATCGGCTTCCTGATCGCCGGCCTGCTCGGCGGCTCGATCGGCGCGCGCGCCTCGGAAGTCGTGACCTCCGGCCTGCTGGTGGTCGCGGCGATCCTGTCATGGATCGCCTTCGTCCATGTCGGCTTCAGCGACGTCGAGACCTTTACCGTGCCTGTCCTCCGCTTCATGAAGTCGGGCGGGCTCGAAGCCGACTGGGCGCTAAGGATCGACACGCTGACGGTCGTGATGCTGGTCGTGGTGACCACCGTCTCCTCGCTGGTGCACATCTATTCGATCGGCTACATGCATCACGATCCCGACAGGCCGCGCTTCTTCGCCTACCTGTCGCTCTTCACCTTCGCCATGCTGGCGCTGGTGACGGCGGACAATCTGGTACAGCTCTTCTTCGGCTGGGAAGGCGTCGGCCTTGCCTCCTATCTGCTGATCGGTTTCTGGTACAAGAAGCCCTCGGCGAACGCCGCCGCAATCAAGGCCTTCGTCGTCAACCGTGTCGGCGATTTCGGCTTCCTGCTCGGCATTTTCGGCGTCTTCGTGCTGTTCGGCTCGGTCAATCTCGGCACCATCTTCGCCAATGCCGCGAGCTATCTGCCGGCGGCGGGCGCTCCGGCCGGCGAGCCGGTGCTGACCTTCCTCGGCTACGCGCTCGACAAACAGGCGGCGATCACGGTCGTCTGCCTGCTCCTCTTCATGGGCGCCATGGGCAAGTCGGCGCAGGTTCCGCTGCACACCTGGCTGCCGGACGCCATGGAGGGCCCGACGCCCGTCTCTGCGCTGATCCATGCCGCGACCATGGTCACGGCCGGCGTCTTCATGGTGGCGCGGCTGTCGCCGCTCTTCGAGCTTTCGCACACGGCGCTCACGGTGGTGACCATCATCGGCGCCATCACCGCCTTCTTCGCCGCGACCGTCGGCCTGGTGCAGAACGACATCAAGCGCGTCATCGCCGATTCGACCTGTTCGCAGCTCGGGTACATGTTCGTGGCGCTCGGCGTCGGCGCCTACGGCATCGGCATCTTCCATCTGTTCACCCACGCCTTCTTCAAGGCGCTGCTCTTCCTCGGCTCGGGCTCAGTCATCCATGCCGTCTCCGACGAGCAGGACATGCGCAAGATGGGCGGTCTGCGGAAGCTGATCCCGATCACCTACTGGATGATGGTGATCGGCACCCTGTCGCTCACCGGCGTCGGCATCCCGCTGACGATCGTCGGCACGGCCGGTTTCATCTCCAAGGACGCCATCGTCGAGGCCGCCTTCGTCGGCCAGAACGCGGCGGCGACTTTCGCCTTCATCCTTTTGACGATCGCGGCCGCCTTCACCGCCTTCTATTCGTGGCGGCTGATCTTCATGACGTTCCATGGGCAGCCGCGCGCCAGCCACGAGGTGATGCACCACGTGCACGAATCGCCTCCGGTGATGCTGATCCCGCTCTTCGTCCTCGCCGCCGGCGCGCTCTTCGCCGGCGCGGTGTTCGAAGTGCCGTTCATCGGCGAGGGCTATCACGAATTCTGGCGCACAGCGCTGTTCGCGGCCTCCGGCAACGACATCATGGAAACCTTCGAGCACTCCCCTGTGCTGGTGAAGCTCGCGCCCTTCATCGCCATGCTGATCGGCACCTGGGTGGCCTGGATCTTCTACGTTCGCTCGCCCAGGGCGCCGCATGAGCTCGCCGAGCAGCATCGCGGCCTCTACGCCTTCCTGCTCAACAAATGGTACTTCGACGAGGTCTATGATTTCCTCTTCGTACGGCCGGCCAAGCGCCTCGGCTACTTCCTGTGGAAGCGCGGCGACGGCACCGTCATCGACGGGTTCGGGCCGGACGGTGTTTCGGCCTGGGTGATCGACGTCACCAACCGCGTCGTCAAGCTGCAGACAGGCTACCTCTACCACTACGCCTTCGTGATGCTGATCGGCATCGTCGCGCTCATCACCTGGATGATGCTCGGGAGCTCCTTCTAAATGACCGACTGGCCCATCCTATCGACGGTCACCTTCCTGCCGCTGGTCGGCGTGATCCTCATCCTGTTCATCCGCGACGACAGCCCGGCCGCGCTGAAGAACATCCGCATGATCGCGATGTTCACCACCGTCATCACCTTCCTGGTGTCATTGCTGATCTGGGTCGGTTTCAATCCCGCCGATGCCGGCTTCCAGATGGTCGAGAAGCACGGATGGCTGGATTCGGGCATCTCCTATCACATGGGCGTCGACGGCATCTCCATGCTGTTCGTCATCCTGACGACCTTCCTGATGCCGTTCGCGATCCTGGCGAGCTGGGAATCGGTTCAGAGCCGCGTCAAGGAATACATGATCGCCTTCCTGGTGCTCGAGACGCTGATGATCGGCGTATTCTGCTCGCTCGACATCGTGCTCTTTTACGTGTTCTTCGAGGCGGGCCTCATCCCGATGTTCATCATCATCGGGGTGTGGGGCGGCAAGAGGCGCGTCTACGCCTCCTTCAAGTTCTTCCTCTACACGCTGCTCGGTTCGGTCCTGATGCTGCTGGCCATCATGGCGATGTTCTGGCAGGCCGGCACGACCGACATCCCGACGCTGCTCACCCATGACTTCCCGGTCGCGATGCAGCCATGGCTGTGGTTCGCCTTCTTCGCCTCATTCGCGGTGAAGATGCCGATGTGGCCGGTGCACACCTGGCTGCCCGACGCGCATGTCGAGGCGCCGACGGCAGGTTCCGTCATCCTTGCGGCGATCCTGCTGAAGATGGGCGGCTACGGCTTCCTGCGTTTCTCGCTGCCGATGTTCCCCGATGCCTCGGCCATGTTCGCGCCCTTCATCTTCACGCTTTCCGTGGTCGCCATCATCTACACCTCGCTGGTGGCGTTGATGCAGGAGGACATGAAGAAGCTGATCGCCTATTCCTCCGTCGCCCATATGGGCTTCGTGACGATGGGCATCTTCGCCATGAACCATCAAGGCATCCAGGGCTCGCTCTTCCAGATGATCTCGCACGGGCTCGTCTCGGGCGCGCTCTTCCTTTGCGTCGGCGTGCTCTATGACCGCATGCACACGCGCGACATCGATGCCTATGGCGGGCTGGTCAACAACATGCCGAAATACGCCGTGGCGCTGATGGTGTTCACCATGGCGAATGTCGGCCTGCCCGGCACGAGCGGCTTCGTCGGCGAGTTCCTGACGCTGATGGGCGCCTTCCAGGTCAACACATGGGTGGCGCTGTTCGCCACGACCGGCGTCATCCTGTCGGCGGCTTACGCGCTCTGGCTATATCGCCGCATCATCTTCGGCGTGCTCTCGAAGGAGAGCCTGAAGGGGTTGCTCGACCTCTCCACGCGCGAGAAATTCATCCTTTATCCGCTGGTCGCGCTGGTGATCTTCTTCGGGGTCTATCCGACGCCGATCCTGACGGCCACGGCGACCTCCGTCGATGCTCTCGTCAACAACGTCACCGTTTCCATCCAGGCGGGGCACCGTACCGCTTCGGCGCAGCAATAGGCCATACCGACGATGACCGACCTAGCCACAAGCCTTTCCTACGCGGTGCCCGAACTCATACTCGCGGTCGGCGCCATGGCGCTCCTGATGATCGGGGTCTATGCCGGACGGAGCGCCAACGGTCTCATCAACGTGCTGGCCGTGCTGCTTCTGGCCGCCGCGGCGATCTGGCTGATTGCGACGAATGCCGAGGGCGAGGCCTTCGGCGGCGCCATGATCCTCGACCCGTTCGCGCGGGTGATGATGGTGCTGACCCTCATCGGCTCGGCGGTCGCCCTCATAATGGCGGTGCGCTTTGCTCGCAATGCCGGCTTCTACAGCTTCGAATACCCGGTAATGATCCTGCTTTCGACCATCGGCATGATGCTGATGATCTCGGCGCACAACATGATCGGCCTCTACCTCGGGCTGGAGTTGCAGAATCTCGGCCTCTACGTGCTTTGCGCCTTCCATCGCGACAGCCTGCGCTCCACCGAATCCGGCCTCAAATATTTCGTGCTGAGTTCGCTTTCCTCGGGCCTGCTGCTCTACGGCATCTCGCTCGTCTACGGCTACACCGGCAGCGTCGGCTTCCGCGAGATCGCGACGGCGCTGTCCGCCGGGCAGCATTCGATCGGCCTGATCTTCGGCATCGTGTTCGTCCTGGCCGGACTGATCTTCAAGATTTCCGCCGTGCCGTTCCATATGTGGACGCCGGACGTCTATGAGGGCGCGCCGACGCCGGTGACGGCATTCCTCGCCTCGGCGCCTAAAATGGCGGCGATGTCGTTCCTCGTGCGCACCACGGTGGATGCGTTCCAGCCGGCGGTCGCCGATTGGCAGCAGGTCATCGTCTTCGTCTCGATCGCGTCCATGGCGCTCGGATCGTTCGCTGCGATCGGCCAGCGCAACATCAAGCGGCTGATGGCCTATTCGGCGATCGGCCATATGGGCTTCGCACTGATTGGACTTGCCGCCAACACGCAGGCCGGCGTGCGCGGCGTCATCATCTACATGCTGATCTATCTCGCCATGACGCTCGGCACCTTCGCCTTCATCCTCGCCATGCGGCGCAAGGACGAACAGGTCGAGCGGATCGACGATCTGGCGGGGCTTGCCACCACAAACCCTGTCATGGCGACGATCATGACCATCCTGATGTTCTCGCTCGCCGGCATTCCGCCGCTCGCCGGCTTCTGGGCCAAGTGGTACGTCTTCCTCGCTGCGATCAACGCGCATCTCTACGCGCTGGCGGTGATCGGCGTGCTGACCTCGGTCGTGGGCGCCTTCTACTATCTCAGGATCATCAAGATCATGTGGTTCGACGAGCCGGTCGGCGGCTTCCAGCCGATGGCCGGCGAGTTGCGCGCCGTGCTCGGCCTGTCGGGCGCCTTCATGCTGTTCTATGTGCTGTTCGGCGGACCAGTCGGCGACATGGCGCAGGCTGCGGCCAAGAGCTTCTTCTGACGGCGTGACCAGCAAGCAACCGTCAGGTCCGCCTCCGGGCTATCGCCATTTCGCTCTCGAGGAAGTCGGCTCGACGAATGCGTATGCCATGGAGCTTGCTCGTGCGGGCGAGGGCGGCAATCTCTGGGTCACGGCCGTTCGCCAGTCCGCCGGCAAGGGCAGGCGCGGACGGCAATGGGTGTCCGAGCCCGGCAACCTCTACGCTTCGTTGCTCCTGGTCGATCCGGCGCCGGTTTCACGCTTGGGAACCCTGCCGCTTGCGGCGGCGCTTGGCGTCTATCGCGCGCTCCGTCCATATTTTTCAAGACATCCGCTGGCGCTTTCCATCAAATGGCCGAACGACATCCTGGTCGACGGACACAAGATCTGCGGCATTCTTCTGGAAAGCGAGACGCTTCCGCTGGGCCGTGTTGCCGTGGTGATCGGTTGCGGCATCAATTGCTCTGTCCATCCTGAAAATCCGCTCTATCCGACCACCGATCTGGCCGCATGCGGCATCGAGGCCGGTCCGGACGATGTCTTTCCGTCGCTCGCGGCCGAAATGGCGCGCGTGCTGACGGAATGGGAAAGAGGAAAGGGCTTCGCCGATATAAGGGAGGCTTGGCTTCTCGCTGCCGGCGGCAAGGGCGGCCCCGTGACGGTCAGATGGCAGGAAGGCGAAGCAAGCGGCCTTTTTGAGGATATCGATCGCGACGGCTATCTTCTATTGAATGTCGGAGGCAAACGGCAGCGCATCTCGACGGGCGATCTTTTCTTCGGGGGAACAGGCAGGGGACATGGCGGATAACAGCGAGCTTGTCTTTGTGCCGCTCGGCGGCGTCGGCGAGATCGGGATGAATTTCGCGCTCTACGGCTGCGGCCCGGCAAATGCGCGCGAATGGATCATCGTCGATTGCGGAGTCACTTTCGCGACGCCGGAGTTGCCTGGCGTCGATCTCGTGCTGCCCGACACGCGCTTCATCGAGGAGAATGTCTCCTCGCTCCGCGGCATGATCATCACGCATGCGCATGAAGACCACTACGGCGCGATCCTCGACGTCTGGCCGAGGCTCGGCGGCGTTCCCGTCTGGATGACGCCGTTCACGGCAGGGCTGCTGGCCGCCAAGCGCGCCTCCGAGCCGGGTTCCCCGCAGGTGCCGGTCGTCATCTACAAGGCCGGCGACCGGTTCACCGTCGGGCCCTTCGAGATCGAGGCCATCCCGGTCAATCATTCCATCCCGGAGCCCGTTTCGCTGGCGATCACCTCGCCGGCCGGGACCGTCGTCCACACCGGCGACTGGAAGATCGACCCGGAGCCGACGATCGGCCCGCTGATCGGGGAGGCGCGGTTCCGCGCCATCGGCGATGGCGGCGTGCTGGCGCTCATCTGCGATTCCACCAATGCGCTGCGGGAGGGCGATTCGCCCTCGGAAGAGGCGGTGGCGCAAAGCCTCGCCAAGCTGATCGCCGAGGCGCCGGGCCGCGTCGCCGTGACGACCTTTTCATCCAACGTCGGCCGCATCCGCTCCGTCGCGGAGGCAGCGCGGGACGCGGGGCGGAAAGTCATAGTCATGGGTCGCTCGCTGAAGCGCGTCATCGATGTGGCGACCGAGCTCGGCTATCTCGAAGGCCTGCCGGAATTCATGGACGAGGACGATTACGGCGTGACGCCGCGCGCCGAACTCGTCATCCTGTGCACCGGCAGCCAGGGCGAGCCGCGTGCGGCACTGGCGAAACTGGCGCGCGACGAGTTCAAGAACGTACAGCTCGCCAGGGGCGATACGGTCATCTTCTCCTCGCGCGTGATCCCCGGCAACGAGAAGGCCATCCTCGCGATCAAGAACGGCCTCATCGACCAGGGCGTGACAGTCATCGAGGATGCGGACGCGCTGGTGCATGTCTCGGGCCATCCGCGCCGCAACGAGTTGCGGCGCATGTATGAGTGGCTGAGGCCGCGCATCGCGGTGCCCGTCCATGGCGAGGCGGCGCATCTCACCGCGCATGCCGAGCTGGCGAAGGCGGCCGGCGTCGCCGAGGTGCCGAAGGTGCGCGACGGTGACATGGTGCGGCTCTGGCCGGGCCATGCCGAAGTGATCGATCAGGTGCCGTTCGGCCGCGTCTACAAGGATGGGAAGCTTGTCGGAACCGACGAGGATATGGGCATCCGCGAGCGGCGCAAGCTTTCCTTCGCCGGCCATGTAGCGGTCAACGTGGTACTGGACGACGGCTACGAGATGGCTGGCGACCCCGATCTCGCGTCGGTCGGCCTTCCGGAAAGGGACGCCGCCGGCGAACCTTTCGAGGACCTTCTGATCGACGCGGCCGCCGGCGCGGTCGACAGCATTCCGCGCCAGCGCCGCCGCGACCTTGAGCTTGTCGAGGACGCCGTGCGCCGAGCGGTGCGCGCCGCCGCCAACGAGGCCTGGGGCAAGAAGCCGATGGTGACGGTGTTTGTGACGAGGTAAATAGCGGCAGTAGGCATTCGGCAGTGGGCAGTAGGGCGCTTGCTTAGATGCGGCTGCGAGACATCTTCGACTGCCGACTGCCGACTGCCGACTGCCGATTGCCGATTGCCGATTGCCGACTGCCGTAATACCGGAGTTCCCATGCTCGGACGCCTGAACCACGTCGCCATCGCCGTTCCCGATCTCGCCGCGGCGGTCGCCTCCTATCGCGACACCCTCGGCGCGAAGGCCGGTGAGCCGCAGGCGCTGCCGGAGCACGGCGTCACCGTCGTTTTCATCGATGTCGGCAACACCAAGATCGAACTCCTGGAGCCGTTGGGCGAAGCTTCGCCGATTGCCGCCTTCCTGGAGAAGAACCCTTCCGGCGGCATGCATCACGTCTGCTACGAGGTCGATGACATCATTGCCGCGCGCGACCGGCTGAAGGCGGCGGATGCTCGCATTCTCGGCGATGGCGAGCCGAAGATCGGCGCGCATGGCAAGCCGGTGCTTTTCCTTCACCCGAAGGACTTCCAGGGCACTTTGATCGAACTAGAGCAGGCCTGACCGCTATGGGCTGGATCACCATTGCCGCGCTCTTCTTCGTCATATGGTGGGTGACGCTGTTCGCGGCGCTTCCGATCGCCCTCCATAAGGCGAGGGGTGAGGAGGATATTGCGCGTGCGGAGGGGACGGAGGCGCCGAGGAGAAGGCGGGGCCTGACGGTGATCCTCCTCACTACGCTCATCGCTGCCGTCATTGTCGCGGCCCTTGCCGTCGCCGTGAATGTCTACGGCTTCAATCTCGACAGTTTTCCGCAGATCATCCCGGCCGAGTGAGGGCTTCAGCGGGCCGTGTCCGATCGCGATTGACGCGGCGGCAGTTCCCTTTACCTTTCCTTTCGGTCGCCGCGTGAAAGGCGATCGGGAGGAAAAGACATGGCCAAGGAACAGCAGTCTTTCATCGACATGTTCGCCAGGCTCGGCCACGACTTGAAGCTGCCGAGCATGGATATCGAGCGCGTCATCGAGCACCATCGCAGGAATCTCGAAGCGCTGGAGCAATCCGCCCGGGCAGCTTCGACGGGCGCCAGCGCGATCATGAAAAGGCAGCGCGAGATGCTGCAGGAGACGCTCGACGAAATCTCGTCAATGGCGCACAACTACCGCGCGCCCGCCACCCCGCAGGAACTCGCCGAGAAGCAGACCGATTTCGCCCGCAAATCCTTCGAGACGGCGGTGAAGAACACGAGCGAAATGGCCGATCTCGTTCGCAAATCGGGCTATGAATCGCTCGACATCCTGCGCCAGCGCATCCGCGAGGGCATGGCCGAGATCCGCGAAGGCTACGAGAAGCGCAAGTAGAAGCCGCCGCATGAGCGACAGCGAAAGGCGGGCGGCGGCGCCGGGCCGGCTCCGGCAGATGGAAATCTACGTGACCGGCGCAGGTGGTGCGCGCCCGCGCGTGCCGGTCGCACCGGCGGCGCTCGAGGCGAAAGCCGCTCGCGCCATGAGCGCGGAAGCCGCGGCCTACATCATCGGCGGGGCGGGCGGCGAGGCGACGATCGTCGCCAACCGCGCCGCATTTGACCGCTACCGGCTGGTGCCCCGGGTGCTCCGCGACGTGTCGATACGCGACCTGACGGTCCGCCTGTTCGGGCGCGAGCATCGGGCGCCGTTCCTGCTGGCGCCGATCGGCGTGCTTGAAATGGCGCACCGGGACGCGGACCTCGCCGTCGCGCGGGCCGCCGCCGCGGAGGGCGTCGGCTTCGTCTTCTCCAACCAGGCTTCCGTCTCAATGGAAGATTGCGCGGCGGCCATGGGCGACGCGCCGCGCTGGTTCCAGCTCTACTGGTCGAGCGACGACGAATACGTCCGCTCGCTTGTCCGGCGCGCGGAGAATTGTGGCTGCGAGGCGATTGTCGTCACCCTCGATGCGACGCTGCTCGGCTGGCGGCCGCGCGATCTCGATCTGGGCTATCTGCCGTTCTTGCGCGGGCTTGGCCTCGCGCAGTATCTGTCGGACCCGGTGTTCCGGTCGAAAATACCGGCGGCGCCGCCCCGGACGGGCTTCCGGCCGCGTGGCAGGAAGATCCTGGCCACGGCGCAAAGCCTGAGGCGGAAGGGCAAAAAGTTCGGGCTTTCGATGAGCCAGATGCGGTCGGCCGTTGCCTATTTCACGGCGACCTATTCGCGCCCGGATTTGAGCTGGGACGATATCGGCCGGCTCCGCGACATGACGAGGCTGCCGATCCTGCTGAAGGGCATCCGCCATCCGCAAGACGCGGCCAAGGCCGCGGCCCTTGGCGTCGACGGCATCGTCGTCTCAAACCACGGGGGACGGCAGGTGGATGGCGAGGCGGCGGCGCTCGATGCGCTGCCGGGCGTCGTCGCCGCAGCGCGGGACATGCCGGTGCTGATGGATTCGGGCATCCGCTCCGGTGCGGACATTGCCAAGGCGCTGGCGCTCGGCGCGCGGGCCGTGCTGCTCGGCAGGCCCTATGCCTATGGGCTGGCGATCGCGGGGGAGGAGGGCGTGCGCGAGGTGATCCGCAACATACTTGGCGAATTCGACCTGATGCTGGCGCTTTGCGGCCTCGCCGCAGTCTCGGACCTCAACCGCGACTGCCTGGAGCCGCAGACATCCCGGCAAACCTGAACCGGAATCCCTCGACCTCATGCCGGCCGGGAGCGGTGGCCAAGTCCGCATATGGAAAACCGCGTTCCTCCGATCAGGGACGAACGCGGCTTTGCCAGATACGCATGGCCCTTCGCGTACAAATACGCTGCGAAAGATACGGCTCCGGTACGCGAGACCTGATCCGGAGCGGAGGGCGGGCTGCGAATTTCCGCCTCGCCAACCGTTCTAAAGCGACATCGTTACCGCGTGGTTATCGAGAGCTTAAGCAAACCTAAAGATGGCGGTTTTTCCGCCCGCGAAAGCAAAAAGATGACGCCCGTGGCCCGCCGATCGACGCGGCCCGAACCGGGGCAACAGCATGAAGGAATTTGATGAATCGAGCAGGCCGAAGGGCATCGGCTACAGCGGCCGTGTGTCCGAGGCTGGCCTGCCCCGGGCTACTTTTCCGTGCCGCGCAGGAAGTTGATGATGCCTGAGAAATCGTCGCCCGCGTGGCCCTGCTGGTTGAAAAGCGCATAGAGCTGGGTTGCCTCGGCGCCGAGCGGCGTCGCGGCCCCGGCGGCCTGCGCGGCTTCCTGGCTGAGCTTCAGGTCTTTCAGCATGAGCGCCGCCGCGAAGCCGGGCTTGTAGCCCTTGTTGGCGGGCGAGGCGGGGACCGGGCCGGGCACGGGGCAGTAGGTCGTCAGAGACCAGCACTGGCCCGACGAAGTCGAGGCCACGTCGAACAGCGCCTGGTGCGACAGGCCGAGCTTTTCCGCCAGCACGAAGGCCTCGCCGACGCCGATCATCGAGATGCCCAGGATCATGTTGTTGCAGATCTTCGCCGCCTGTCCGGCGCCGCCTTCGCCGCAATGGACGATGCGGCCGGCCATGGGCTGCAGAACCGGCTCGGCCCTGGCAAAGGCCTCCTTCGAGCCGCCGGCCATGAAGGTGAGCGTGCCGGCGGTCGCGCCGCCGACGCCGCCCGAGACGGGCGCGTCCACCGAAAGCATGCCGTGCTTCGCTGCAATTGCATGAGCCTTGCGAGCGGAATCGACATCGATGGTGGAGGAATCGATGAAGAGCGTGCCCTTGGCGGCCTTTGCGACGATGTCGTCATAGACCGACAGCACATGCTTTCCCGCCGGCAGCATGGTGATGACGATGTCCGCGTCCTTCACGGCCGCCGCCGCGTTCGCCATTACGGTCACGCCATTGTCGCGGGCGATCTTGAGGTTCTCCGGCACGAGATCGAAGCCGTTCACATCATGGCCCGCCTTGACCAGGTTCGCCGCCATGGGGTTGCCCATGTTGCCGAGGCCGATGAATGCGATGGTGGTCATTGAAGCACTCCGTAGGTTGGTCGTCGATCGTGGGTCGTCGGTCGTGGCGCGTCATAGACGACCGACGACTTACGAATGACGACCGACTCTTTACATTCCAATCAAATGTCGCGCGATGATCACGCGCATGATCTCGTTGGTGCCTTCGAGGATCTGATGGACGCGCAGGTCGCGCACCAGCTTCTCGACGCCGTAGTCGTGCAGGTAGCCATAGCCGCCATGGATCTGCAGCGCATCGTTGGCGACGTCGAAACACGCGTCGGTGACGAAGCGCTTCGCCATCGCCGACCATTTGGAGGCGTCGGAGGCCTTGCGGTCGAGCCTGGAGGCGGCGCTGTAGAGCAGCATGCGCGAGGCCTGCAGGTTGGTCTCCATGTCGGCGAGCTTGAACTGCAGCGCCTGGAACTGCTCGATCGGTCGTCCGAAGGCCTGCCTTTCGTGGGCGTAGGCAAGCGCCTTGTCGAGCGCGGCCTGAGCGCCGCCAAGCGAGCAGGCGGCGATGTTCAGGCGGCCGCCGTCCAGCCCGGCCATGGCGATCTTGAAGCCGACGCCTTCGCCCGAAAGCAGATTCTCCGCCGGCACCTTGCAGTCCTCGAAGATGACCTGCCGCGTGGCCTGCATGTGCCAGCCCATCTTGCTTTCCATGGCGCCGAAGGAGAGGCCGGGCGCATCCTTCGGGATCACCAGCGTCGAGATCCCCTTCGGCCCGTCCTCGCCGGTGCGCACCATGGCGACGTAGACATCCGAATCGCCGGCGCCCGAGATGAACTGCTTGGCGCCGTTCAGCACATAGTCGCTGCCGTTACCGCCGCTCCTGACGGCGCGGGTCTTGAGCGCCGCCGCGTCGGACCCTGAGCCAGGCTCGGTCAGGCAATAGCTGGCGAGCCATTCCATGGAGGTGAGCTTCGGCAGGAAGCGCTTACGCTGCGCCTCGTCGCCGAACTTGTCGATCATCCACGCCGCCATGTTGTGGATGGAGATGAAGGAGGCGAAGGCGGGGCAGGCGGCGGCGAGCGCCTCGAAGATCAGCACGGCGTCGAGACGGCCGAGGCCGGAGCCGCCGACATCCTCTCCGATATAGATGCCGCCGAAGCCGAGCGGTCCGGTCTCGCGGATGATCGCCGAGGGGAAGAAGCGCTCCTTGTCCCAGTCGAGCGCATAGGGGGCGACGCGCTCGGCCGCGAAGCTTCTCGTCATCTCGCAGATGGCGCGCTGGTCCTCGTTCAGTTCGAACTGGCCGGCGGCATGATCGACGACGGCGTCCATGACGGCCTCCCTGCTCACTTGCTCCTCGCCTTCATGGCAGTCTAAAGCATCGGCGGCGTTGCGCAACGCGGACGCCCGCAAAGAGGCTGTGCACGCGAGCGCCATGGACGTTCATCGAAGTTTGCTGACCGCAACCCGGGACTATCTCGCCGGAATCGAGGCGGCGGCGCTGGCGCGCTTCCTCGATGGAGCGGACTGGTCGATGGAGGAGCGTCCGCTCCCGGCCAGGCCGCTGCCTTGCCTGCGCCACCTCGACCGGATTGCCTCCATCGCAGGCGAGGGCCGCGAGATCGTCGGTCTCCTCGTCCGCAATCGGGATGTCTTCCATTGGGGCCAAACCTACACGGAAACGGACTTCGGCCGGCATTTCATCGAGAATTACGGCTGGCTGGAGCTGTTCGGAACGCGAGGCCATTTCATCAATGACCGCACGGCCGGCGGCTTCCTGATCCTCGGTCCGCATCTCCATTACCCGGACCACCACCATGTCGCGGAAGAAGTCTACATTCCGCTGACCGGCGGCACGGCATGGCGGAAGGCCGCTGGGTCCTATGCCGAACTGCCGGCGGGGACCGTCATCCACCATCCGTCCAACGTCAATCACGCGATGAAGACGGGCGCAGAGCCGCTTCTGGCGCTTTATCTCTGGCGCGGCGGGCCGCTTGCGGCGCGCTCCACCGTAACCGGGAAGGCGGAACCGGCGTGACCAAGGCCATCATGCTGCAAGGCACCGGCTCCGATGTCGGCAAGACGGTGGTGGTGGCGGGCCTCTGCCGCGTCGCGCGCCGCCGCGGGCTTTCCGTGCGTCCGTTCAAGCCGCAGAACATGTCCAACAACGCCGCCGTGGCCGAAGTCCCCGGCGAAACGGAAGCCGGCGAGATCGGCCGGGCGCAGTGGCTGCAGGCGCTTGCCTGCGGCGTGCCGCCGACCGTCCACATGAACCCGGTCCTCTTGAAGCCGCAGAGCGATATCGGCGCGCAGGTCGTCGTGCAGGGCAGGGTGTTCGGCGAGGCCTGCGCGCGCGACTACCAGACGCTGAAGGGCGCGCTCCTCGACGCGGTCATGGCTTCGTGGGCAGAAATTGGCAAGGGAGCCGATCTCGTCTTGGTCGAGGGCGCCGGCTCGCCGGCCGAGATCAATTTGCGCGACCGCGACATCGCCAATATGGGCTTCGCCACCCGCGCCGGCGTGCCGGTTGTGCTGGTCGGTGACATCGACCGCGGCGGCGTCATCGCCTCGCTGGTCGGGACGCATCACATCCTGCCGGACGAGGACCGGCGCATGATCGTCGGCTACCTCATCAACAAGTTCCGTGGCGACGTATCGCTCTTCGACGGCGGCCTCGCGGCAATCGGCCACTATACGGGCTGGCCTTGCTTCGGGGTGGTACCCTGGCTGAAGGAGGCGGCGCGCCTGCCGTCCGAAGATTCCGTCGTCCTCGAGCGCCTGGCCGAGGGGCAGGCGAGGGCGCTCAAGGTCGCGGTGCCGATGTTGAGCCGCATCGCCAATTTCGACGATCTCGACCCGCTCCGCGCCGAGCCGGCGGTCGAGGTCGTGTTCGTGCCGCCCGGCACGCGGCTGCCGGCCGATGCCGGGCTGGTCGTCATCCCCGGCTCGAAATCGACCATCGCCGACCTGGCGCATTTCCGAGCGAATGGCTGGGACCGCGATCTTGCGGCCCACCGGCGTCGAGGCGGGCATATCGTCGGGCTTTGCGGCGGGTACCAGATGCTCGGCCGCCGGGTCTCGGACCCGCAAGGCATCGAAGGCGATATGCGGGAAGCCGAAGGGCTCGGCATGCTCGACGTGGAGACGGTGATGGAGCCGCAAAAGACCGTCCGCAACACCGGCGCATGGTCCGTCCGGTTCGATACGCCGCTGGAGGGATACGAAATCCATATGGGCCGCACCACCGGGCCGGACTGCCTGCGCCCCGTCGCCAGGGTCGACGGCGGCGGGGAGGGGGCGACGTCGCCGGACGGCAAGGTTTTCGGCACCTATCTCCACGGCCTGTTCGGCGCCGACGGGTTTCGCCGGCGATTCCTGGAGAGCCTCGGCGTCCGTGCCGGCGAACTTGCCTATCGCTCGGTGGTCGAGAGCGCGCTCGACGGCATCGCCGACGCGCTGGAGGAACATCTGGATTGCGACGCCCTGCTTGCGGCGGCGCGGTAGTCAGGCACGGAAGCCGCGCGTCAGACTTTCCTCCGCGCCAAGAGCTTCTCGGCCGCTTGCTGCAGTTCAGCGATCTCCTCGTCGAACCGCGCAATCGATCTCGTGCGCTTCTCGCAATAGAGCATGCCGGATTCGAGATCCTTGAGCTTGCGGTCGGACCAGTCGCTTTCCCCTTCGCCGTCGATGGCGAAGGTGAGCGTCGAGGCGTTGCCGACGGTCCGGTCGTAGCGCTCCTGTAGGCCCTTCCTCTCCTGCTCGAGTTCGGACCTGATGTCGGCGAGCAGCCTTACGATGCGCTCCGCTCTTGCCACGTCGTTGTCGCGGTCGCGTTCGGCCGACCGCTGTCGAAAGAGCCCCTTCAGCATGCGTTACGCCATCTCCGTTTCGCCGCGGCATGAACCGCGCCGGCGCCGACGATATCACAGCCGACGGAATTCGCTGAGCGAAAGCCAAGCTTTGTTCTGTTCGGGAATTGCTCAGGACGTGCTGAGCACCAGAACCAAATGCGCCGCAAGCACGCCGAGGATGCCGCCGCCGGCCTTAACCATGGCGTCCCAGAGCCGGGCGTGCCTATCCGGCGTCAGCACCTGCAGCGTCTCGATGGCGAAGGCCGCGACGGCGATAAAGCCGAGGATCCAG
Organism: Rhizobiaceae bacterium; assembly: GCA_051959385.1. Classification (GTDB taxonomy): domain Bacteria; phylum Pseudomonadota; class Alphaproteobacteria; order Rhizobiales; family Rhizobiaceae; genus Mesorhizobium_L. The sequence goes on from JBQCFH010000549.1 coordinate 19,515, forward strand.
AGCCAACGGCGGCGGTAGCCGAATCCCAGAAACAGGCCCGATACCAGAAAGCCCATGAAGCGGTCGAAATCGGGTCCGAAGCCTAGCCTCGGCCTGAGGCCGATCGGTGAAATCGTCGCGAGGACGATCCCGGCGAGGATGAGCCATCCGATGATTCGGCATGCAATGCGTACCATGCCCGCTCATAGCCGCCCGGCGGCGGCAAAGCCAGAGGGCGCGAGACCCGCTCGCGCCCCGGATCGACGAGATTGGGCCTGCCGCCTTATGCCGCGACCGTGCTGCGCGAGCGCTGGATGACGACGACGAGGAACAGGATCATCGCCAGGAAGGCGAGCAGCGAGCCGGGAATGGTCAGCCACGCCAGCGCGCCTTGCGTCTGGGCTTCCCATATGCCGGGCGTGATGATGATCATTCCCAGGATCGAGCACCAGAACTGCACCTTCGGCAAGGCCATTTTCTCCGCTTCGCGGTCGCCGCGATAGTAGAGGCCGTAGACGAAGTTGGTGACGAAGCCGAGCAGGTTCAGATGCGCATGGACGTCCTTGTAGAGGAAGTCCTCATGCATCCCCATCCACATGCCCAGAACCATGCCGATCAGGACGAAGATGATCCCTGCCAAAAAGAATCTGTAGTGAAGCGCCATTTCGATTCCCCCCGGAAGCCTGGCCTATGACGTAACAGCAGTCGCGCAGGGCGCCTGCATTCCGCGACTCTCCCCGCCGACAAAAGTAGAATTGCCCCATCCTTCCTCATATGCAAGCCGCTCGATTGCGTCAGCCACAACGCCGGACGGCTTTTCCATAGGTCATTGCGGGCGGCGGGCATCCGGCGGTGCCCATCCGAATCTGAACGCGGATTGCTATCTGGAGGAGACCTCGATGCCGGCGGCCGGTTCGCTCTGTCCGTCCGGCGACTGCGCCGACAGCCAGGCGCGATAGTCCCGCCCGGTATTGTCGATGTGGAAGGCCAGCAGGTCGTAGAACTGCCGTTCTTCGCCCGCTTCCAGGAGCCGGTGCAGGCGCCGGTGGGTTTCCAGCGAGCGTTCGACCACAGGCGTATCGTCATGCGCCCGGCTGCGCAGCGCGCCGATCTTGGCTGAAATCAGATTATAGGCGGCGACGAGGTAGGGGTTCCCGGCGCCCTCGATCAGCACCATGTGGAAATCGGCGTCGAGCCGTCGATAAGCCTGGAAATCGCCGCGGGCGATCGCGCGCTCCATCGCCTCGATCACCTTGCGCATGTCGCGCACGGCCTTGTCGCGCCCGCGCGCGAAGATCAGCCTCGCCGCCTCGGTCTCCAACAGGCGGCGCAGTCCCGCGATCTGGTCGATCTCGGCATCCTCGATGCGGAAGATGGAGGTCCCGCGCTGCGGATCGATCTGGACCAGCCCCTCGCGGCGGAGCTGCATCAGCGCCTCACGCACGGGCGTCTTGCTGGTCCCCAGCATCTTCGAGAGGCGGACCTCGGAAAGCTGGTCGCCGAGTTTCAGACGACCCTCGATGATGGCGTTGCGTAGTTCGCGTTGCGCCATCTCGGCCAAGGATTCCGGTCTGCTCAGCTTCTCAAGGCTCAAGCACTATGCCTCCCTTTCGTTCTTCAATATGCGAAAAGCGCGACGTTGGCTAGACAGTATCTGGAATATCAGATACTAACCTTCACAGCCCCGCTCGCCTGGGAGGGACGGGCGCAAGGCCGGCCCTCGCCGGACACGATCGCGCCAACAGGGAGGTTCCATGTCTGACAATCGCAACACCGCGCAGAAATTCGCACTGATCGCCTCGACGGCAATGGCCGTCGCGCTGATGACGGCGTCGTCGCACGCCGCCGACAAGGTGACGCTCACCTTCGCCAACTGGGCCGCCGCCGAGGGGGCCACGCGTCCCGGCATTGAAGCGGTCATCGCCCAATTCGAAAAGGAAAATCCGGATATCCAGATCAAGAGCGAAGCGGTCTCCTTCTCGGAGATCGCGCGCCAGCTGGTGCTGCGCGTCCGTTCCGGCAATCCGCCCGACGTCGCCGAGATCGCCGGCAACGACACGTTCCTGCTTGCGCAGACCGGCAAGCTCGAACCGCTCGACAGCTATGTGAACGCCGATCTGAAAGGCGCGATCAAGCCGTCGGCGCTCCAGGGATTCCAGGTCGGCGGCAAGCTCATCGCCTTCCCGTGGACGCAGGCGCCCGCCGGCTTCTGGTACGACAAGGCCGTCATGCAGAAAGCCGGCCTCGATCCGGAAAACCCGCCGAAGACCATCGACGAGCTGATGAAGGACATGGCGGCGATCAAGAAGAGTCAGCCGGACGTCATTCCGCTCGGCCTCGACACGACGAACCGCGCCTTCGCGCTTCAGTCGAACTGGCCGTGGATGGCGACCTTCGGCGCGAACCCGCTCGACGTCGCCAACAAGGGCGCCCAGTCGGACGCGATGAAGGCCTATCTCGGCTGGATGCGGGAGCTGGCCAAGAAGGGCTACATCGATCCGGGCCGCAAGATCGGCGAGTTCCGGCCGCTGATCGCGCAGGACAAGGTTGCCTTCCACTGGGACCAGGTGCTGCTTCAGGGCGTCATCCAGAGCGTCAACAAGATGAAGGATGACGAGTTCTACAAGCATTATGGCGTGACGACCCAGCCGGCCGGTCCGTCTGGCAAATCCTACTCCTTCGAAGGCGGTCACCAGCTCGTCATGTTCGCCGACAGCGCGCACAAGGAAGCAGCGTGGAAATTCATCAAATATCTTTCCACATCCCCCTATGCGATCGAGAACTATACGCTGAAATATGAATCCTCGCTGATGCCGCTCGAAAAGGCGCCGAACGATGCGCTGGCCAAGAAGCTCGACACGCCGGTGTTCAAGACGTTCAGCGACAAGATCATGGCGACGGTGACGACGCCGCCCTACGGGCCGAACTTCGCCGCGGGCGCAACGGCGATCATGGCCGGCGTGCAGCAGGCGGTGACCAGCGACACGCCGATCGACGAGATCGCCGCGTCGATCCAGAAGAACCTCGAGCAGTAATGGCAGCCGCCGGAGCGATCTCGGCGACCGCACCCGCCCGGCGCAATGCCGAGCGGGTGCCCTGGTTCGACTGGATGGTGCTGCCGACGGTCGGCGTGCTCGCCATCGTCATCGGCTATCCGGTCGTCTACACGCTCCTCCTGTCCACGAAGAAGTACAATCTTCTGGATATGACGCCGGCGAAATTCATCGGCGGCGCCAACTATTCGCACCTCTTCTCCGATCCCGTCTTCTGGCATTCGCTGGGCAATACGGCGATTTACACCTTCGGCAGCGTCGTGGTCGCTTCCCTGCTCGGCCTGGCGCTCGCCCTCCTGACGGAGAGCCTCACCGGCTGGCGCTTCCGCACGGTCCGCGCGCTCCTGCTGACGCCCTGGGCGGTGCCGTTCGTCGTCGTCGCCTTCCTGTTCCGCTACATGTACCTGCAGAATGGCGGGGTCATAAACGCCGTGCTTCTCGATCTAGGCCTGATCGACAAGCCGGTGCTCTGGCTGAACGATGCGGCGCTCGCGCTGCCCTCGACCATGGTCGCCAATATCTGGGCGATGACGCCGTTCTTCTTCCTTCTCCTCAGCGCCGCGCTGGCTTCGATCCCCAACGAGGTCATCGAATCGGCCCGCATCGACAATGCCGGTACCTGGAGCATGGTCTTCCACATCAAGCTGCCGTTCCTGCGCAGCGCGCTCTTCATATCGAGCCTGTTGATGATCATCTCCAACTTCAACGATTTCGCCAAGATCTGGGCGATGACCCAGGGCGGGCCCGGCTACTCGACGACGACGCTGGTGGTCTATGTCTATCGGCTCGCCTTCGAGAAATTCGATTTCGGCTATGCCTCGGCAATCGGCGTGGTCTGGCTCGTGCTGCTGCTCCTTTTCGCCCTCGTCTATCTTCGCGCGCTGAGGATCAATCCATGACCGGCACGAGGACGGAGGAGGGGCAGCACCGCTTCGGCTTCGGCAAGGCGGTGCAGTATGTCGCCATCGCCTTCGGGCTCTTCTGGAGCTTGGCGCCGGTCTACTGGATGCTGGCGACCTCCTTCAAGACGGAGCTGGAGGCGACGCGTATCGATCCGACGCTGGTGCCGATCGATCCCACCTTCGCCAACTATATCGGGCTGGGCGGGCAGTCGCTGCCCTTCTTCGCCTTCTTCTTCAACAGCATCGTCAGCTGCCTGGTCACCGCGATCGTTGCCGTCGTCATCGCCACGCCTGCGGCCTATGCCCTGTCGCGCGCCCGCTTTCGGCTGCGCGGCACGGTAAGCTACGCGGTGCTCGTCTTCCGCATGCTGCCGCTCGTAGTGATGCTTGCGCCGCTATACCTCTTGCTCCTCAATTTGCACCTGCTCGACAGCCTGGCGGGGCTCGTCGTCGGCTTCACGACCTTCGGGCTGCCCTTCGCGGTGTGGATGATGAAGAGCTTCATCGACGCCGTGCCGATCGAGGTCGAGGAGGCGGCGCGCGTCGACGGCTATCCGCGCTGGCAGATCCTGCTTCGGGTCGTCACGCCGCTGATCGTCCCGGGCATCCTGACGACGGCGACTTTCGTCTTCATGGAAGCGTGGAATAACCTCATCTATCCGCTGACCTTCATGACCACGATCGAGAAGCAGACGCTTCCGGCGGCGCTGGTGCTGACCTTCACCGGCCAGTTCAAGACCGACTGGGGCGGCATGATGGCCGCCTCGACGGTCACGACGCTGCCGCTGATGATCGCCTTCTTCGCCGTCCAGCGCTCGATGGTGCGCGGCCTGACCTCCGGAGCGGTGGCCGGTGCCTGAAGCGGATCGCGGAAACGGAAGGCGTCCGCTCGAAGGACGCACGGCGCTTGTCACGGGTGCGGCTGGTGGCATCGGCAAGGCCATCGCCCGCCGCCTCGCCGCGGACGGCGCCCGCGTCATGATGACCGATATCGATGGCACACGTCTGGCGCGCTCGGCCGACGATCTGGCGGCGCAGGGGCTTGCGGTGGCGGGCGTCCCCGCCGATCTCAACGACCCTGGCGCGCGCGACCGGCTCGTGCCGGACGTCATCAACCGCTGGGGCCGCATCGACATTCTGGTCAACAACGCTGCCGCCCATGGCCGTCGCGCGGCCTTCCTCGATGCCGAGCCGGGCGAGTGGGAGGCCGTGTTCGCGACGAATGTCTTCGCAGCGGCGGCGCTCTGCCAGGCTGCAGCGCGCGCCATGGCCACGGCAGGCTCCGGCGCGATCGTCAATGTCGGCTCCATCCAGGCGGACATGCCGGTCGCGACCTATGCGCCTTACGCGGCAAGCAAGGGCGCGATCGCCAGCCTGACCTTGGCGCTTGCCGTGGAGCTTTCTGCGAAGGGCGTCCGCGTCAATGCGGTTGCGCCCGGCGTCATCGCGACGGAAGCCTTCGAGAGCACGCTTTCCGTCAGCGGTGCCGGCACGCTGCCGGGCAGCGCCGCCTTGATCGACCGGCGCGGCAACGCCGAAGAAGTCGCCGCGGCCGTCGCCTTTCTGGCCTCCGACGAGGCTTCTTTCATCACCGGCGCGATCCTTCCGGTCGACGGCGGCCGCCACATCAGCCGCCGTCCCGATCCCTTCGAGATCGCCTTCGGCAAAGAACACGGACGAATCTGATGGCCCGTATCACGCTCAAGGATGTCGCGAAGTTCTACGGCGACGTGCAGGTGCTCTTCGACTGCGATCTGGAGATCGCCGACCACGAATTCGTCGTGCTCGTCGGCCCGTCCGGCTCGGGCAAGACGACGCTGCTTCGGATTATCGCCGGGCTCGAGCACATCTCCGCCGGCGACCTCTATTTCGACGACCGCCGCGTCAACGATGTCGACGTGGCCGACCGCGACATCGCGATGGTCTTCCAGAATTACGGCCTCTACCCGCATATGTCGGTCTACGAGAACATGGCCTTCGGGCTGAGGCGGCGCAAAGTGCCCGCAGCCGAGATCGACCGGCGCGTTCGTGGCGCGGCGGAGATGCTCAACATGGCCGCCTATCTCAAGCGGCGGCCGCGCCAGCTTTCCGGCGGCCAGCGCCAGCGCGTGGCGCTTGGCCGCGCCATCGTGCGCGAGCCGGCGGTGTTCCTGCTCGATGAGCCGCTCTCCAACCTCGATGCCCATCTGCGCGTGCAGATGCGCGCCGAGATCCTGCGCGTCCACCGCGCCGTGACCGCCACGGCCGTCTACGTGACCCATGACCAGATCGAGGCGATGACCATGGGCGACCGCATCGTCGTCATGCACGAAGGCCGCATCCAGCAGGTCGGCACGCCGGACGAGCTTTACGACGCGCCGGCGAACCGCTTCGTCGCATCCTTCCTCGGCACGCCGGCGATGGGCTTCATCGAAGCGACGGTCGAAGGGGACGGCGCCGCCGCCAGGCTCGCCGCGCCGGGGATGCGCCTCCGCCTGAGCGAAGCGCAGGCGAAGGCGGTCTCCCGCTCGGGCGCCCGCCAGGTCTCGGTTGGCATCCGTCCGGAGCGGCTGGTTCTCGGCGATGACCCGAGCGCCGACTGGCAGGTCGCCGGCACGGTCGATGTCGTCGAGATGCTCGGCTCCGAGCAATATGTGCATTTCAGCACGGAGGCCGGCGCGCTGACGGCGCGGGTCTCGCGCGATCATCCTCTCAAGGTGCAGGAGAAGGTCACCTTCTCCGGCGCGGCGCCGCACCTCCACCTCTTCGACCGCGAAACGGGCAAGACGCTCGCCTGACGCCAGTCGCCGTCCGAGCGCCGGAAACGCAGACATGAATTCAATCGCCGAAATCAAAACCTTCCGGGTTCCGCCGCGCTGGATCTTCGTGCGCGTGACCACCGATGACGGCATTGCCGGCTGGGGCGAAGCGATCATCCCGAAGCGAGTGGGCGCGGTCGCCGGCGCCATAGAGGACATGGCCGCCAACCTTCAGGGCGTCGATGCGAGCCGCATCGAGGACATCGCCCAGCGCCTGCGGCGCGGCGCCTTCTTCCGTGGCGGCCCAGTGCTCGGCACCGCCGCCTCCGCGATCGAGCAGGCGCGGTGGGATATCAAGGGCAGGCGCCACGGCCTGCCGGTCCATGAATTCCTCGGTGGTCGCGTCCGCGACCATATCCGAGCTTATGCCTGGATCGGCGGCGACAACCCGGCCGACGTCGTCGAGCATGCCCGCCAGCGCATCGCGCAAGGCTTCTCGGCCGTGAAGATGAACGCCACGCCGGCGCTGCCGCCGCTCGGCGGCCGCGCCATCATCGACGCGGCGGTGGAAAGGGTGGGGGCGTTGCGCGATGCCTTCGGCGGGGCGCTGGACATCGCGCTCGACTTCCACGGCCGCGTGCCGCGCACGGCGCTAAAAGCGCTTCTCGCCGAGATCCAGCAGTTCCGTCCGATGTGGGTGGAGGAGGCGACCCTGCCGGAAAACGAGGAGAGCCTGAAACTGCTCGCCCGCGCCGCCGGCTCTATCCCCGTCGCTACCGGAGAGCGGCTGGTCTCGCGCTGGGATTTCAAGCGCGTGCTCGATACCGGCGCCGTCGACATCGTGCAGCCGGATGTCTCCATTACCGGGCTGTTCGAGCTGGAGAAGATCGCCCGCCTCGCCGAAATCTACGACGTCTCGGTCGCGCCGCACTGCCCGAACGGGCCGATCTCGCTTGCGGCTTCGCTGCAGGTGGGCTTCTGCGCGCCGAATATCGTGATCCAGGAACAGAGCCTCGGGCTCCACTATCATCAGGGCTATTCGGGCCTGCCCAAAGCCGAGATGCACGACTATCTTGCCGATCCCGCGCCGCTGACAACGGTCGGCGGCGTCTTCCGGCCGCTTGAGGGAGCGGGCCTCGGAATCGAGATCGCCGCGGGCGCGGTGGAAACCGCCGCCGGCGACTGGCGCCTGCCCGACGCCGACTGGACGCATGCCGACGGCACCTACGCCGAGTGGTAGAAGGGGGAAGGCCCGGACCTGCACTGCCGCTGTCGTGCGTCGGCATTCCTCAGAAGCTAGAACATAGGCCCAACCGATGGCCCCGCATCAGCGGATCCGGGGCAGCTCGTTGAACTGATGAAACGGAGGCGGCGACGTCAGGGTCCACTCCAGCGTTGTCGCGCCGACGCCCCACGGGTTCGCTCCGGCCTGCCGCTTGCGGAAGAACGCCTCGGCTACCGCGATGAAGAACACCGCCAGCCCTACCGCCGAGATGTAGGAG
>JBQCFH010000550.1:0-2119 GCA_051959385.1 Rhizobiaceae bacterium
CGAGGGCCGGCTGGTGGCGCTCTACCGCTTCGAGGAATCGTGGACGAGTTGGGAGATGCATCCCGCCGGCGACGAGGTCGTCTGCTGCATCCAGGGCCATATGACGCTTCACCAGGAGCTGCCTGATGGCTCTGCCCAGAGTATCGAGCTCGGCCCCGGCGAATATGCGGTGAACCCGCCTGGCACCTGGCACACGGCGGACACCAACGAGCCGGTCGTTGGCCTGTTCATCACCGCCGGCAAGGACACGACTCACCGGCCGCGGTGAGGGAAGGGGCAAGTGAGCGTAAGTCAGGATCCTGCCCTCCTGCGCCGCCTGCTGCGCGCGAAGGATGCGATGGACGCGGCGTCGCACGAGGAGTGGCCGGTCGCGCGGCTCGCACGCGTCAGCGGCGTCTCGCAGGCGCATTTCGCGCGGTCGTTCAGGGACGCATTCGGCGCACCGCCGCACCGCTACCTGCTCACCCGCAGGATCGAGCGAGCAAAGGCGCTGCTGCGCGACACTGACCTTCCGGTCACCGACATCGCCTTCCAGACCGGGTGGAACAGCCTCGGCACCTTCGGCCGGATCTTCCGCGATGTGACCGGCGAGAGCCCGAGCGAGTTGCGGCGGCGCGAGAGGACGGTTCCGCACGCGCTTACCCAGGTTCCACACTGCTTCGTCAGCGCGGCTCACCGGCCCGACCTCAAAATCGCAGTTTCGGAGAAGCGGCGCCTCGAGGCCGGCGATATGGGGCCTCCAGAAGAAACGGAGGTCCCATGAGCCAAGGTGTCCAGGTAGCCGGCGTCTACGTTCGCGATCAGGACGAGGCGCTGCAATTCTACGTCGGGAAGCTCGGCTTCGAAGTGCACACCGATGCGCGGAACGGCGATTATCGCTGGTTGACGGTCCAGCACCCCGACCAGCCGGGGTTCCAGCTCGGCCTGTTCAGGCCGCAGGCGCCGGTGGTCGACGAAGCGACGGCGCGGAAGATGCTGGAAGCGGTCGCCAAGGGCGCCATGCCGCCGCTGGTGCTGGTGGTCGACGACTGCTGCGCCGCCTATGAGCAGATGCGGCAGCGAGGCGTCGAGTTCACGCAGGAACCGGTCGAGCGTTACGGCAATGTCGACGCGAGCTTCCGCGATCCGTCCGGCAACGGCTGGAAAATGGTCCAGGCGCGGCGGGGCGCATGAGATGTGCTTCTGGCCGGGATTCAATGGAGTTGAGATGAACCAGGAAAAGAGCGGATCGAAGGCGGTCGACGAGAAGCTCCGCTCGCTCGGCGATTGGCGCACCGAAGCGCTGGGCCACCTGCGCAGGCTGATCCACGAAGCCGATCCTCGGGTCGTCGAGGACGTCAAATGGCGGAAGGCCGGCAATCCGCTCGGTGTTCCGACCTGGGAGCATGGCGGGATCATCTGCACGGGCGAGAGCTATAAGGACAAGATCAAGCTGACCTTCGCCAAGGGCGCCTCGCTTCCGGACCCGTCGAAGCTGTTCAACTCGAGCCTGGAGGGCGGCACTCGACGGGCGATTGACATCCGCGAAGGCGAAACGATCGACGAGAAGGCGTTCAAGGGGCTCGTCCGAGCCGCCGTCGCCGTGAACCTTGCCGGGAAGTGACGACACTGTGTTTCAGACCGTCCCGGAATCTGACACTCCGGTCATCCGGAATTAATTGCGCGTTTAATCCATTGTTGGTAAAGGGAAATCACGGAGACAAGATTCGTGACCGAAGCGCTTTTGCTAGCCCTTGCCATCATCCTGCTCGGAGCCGTGATCTGGATCGGCGACACGATCGCGGGCGGCATCGACAGCGCGTTGGGCGAAAAAAAGCTGCGCGACCGCGACGCCTAAGGCCGTCTGCTCGCAGAAACAGCATCGCACTGCCGGGATTTCATGCTCGACCATCCCGAGATGGCCGCGGCGAAAATGGTGCTGCCGGTGAGGATTGAACTCACGACCTCAGCCTTACCAAGGATGCGCTCTACCACTGAGCTACGGCAGCACTTTGTCCGGGAGGGCGCGCGTATGGCGGTGGACCCCCGCGTCCGTCAACCCGCTTGCGGGCGCGGAACGCGGGCGCCATGTGGCGCAGATGGCGTCCAAAGACAAGGAGCGTGAGGAGCGTTTGGCGAC
>JBQCFH010000551.1:0-6717 GCA_051959385.1 Rhizobiaceae bacterium
GAAGGGCGAGTCGCGCGCCGTCGCCGAATTCGCCAAGGCTTTCGACAATGACGGGCAGGGCGACCATTGGGTCGACAGCGCCATCGCGCTCGGCCAGACGGCGCGCGCCACGGTCATGCAGCGCGTGCTCGGCGGCGATCCGCCCGGCGCCGCGCAGTTCAACCCCGGCCGCGAGTATGAGGAGCTGATCAAGAACAACCTGCTCCTGCAGCTCGACGACGTGGCCAAGGAAGGCCATTGGGCCGACGTCATCCGACCGAAGAAGATCGCCAATGCCTGCTACGTCGACGGGCACTGGTACTGCGTGCCGGTCAACATCCATTCCTGGCCGTGGGGCTGGTATTCCTACAGCGCCTTCGACAAGGCGGGCGTGCCGCATCCGAAGAATTTCGATGAGTTCGTCAAGGACGCGCCCAAGCTGAAGCAGGCCGGCATCATTCCCTTCGCCATCGGCGGCGACGGCAATGGCTGGCAGATCAAGGGCGCCTTCGACCAGATGGTGCTCTACAAGATCGGCATCCCCAAGATGGAGCAGATGTACGGCAAGAAGGACGCCGGCATCGCCGGCGGCGACGGGGTCAAGCAGGTGCTCACCGAGCTCAAGGACCTCAAGCAGTTCACCGACAGCGGCTATGCCAACCGCAACTGGAACGACACGACCAACCTCGTGATCACCGGCAAGGCCGGGCTGCAGATCATGGGCGACTGGGCGCGCGGCGAGTTCGCGGCGGCCGGCATGACCGGCGTCAAGGATTTCGGCTGCATGATCGGCCTCGACGAGGATAACCCCATCGTCAGCACCGACGGCGATGTCATCGTCTTCCCGAAGCAGAAGGACCCCGAGAAGGAAGCCGCGCAGAAGCGTCTTGCCGCTCTCCTCATCAGCCCCAAGGTGCAGGTCGCCTTCAACAACGCCAAGGGCTCCATGCCGGTGCGCGGCGACGTCGACATGGCCTCGGCCGATCCCTGCATGCAGAAGGCGCTGAAGGCGGTCGAGGATCCGAAGCGCATCGCCACCAGCGTGCAGCGCTTCATCACCGAGGATACGTCGAACCAGCTCAACTCGCTCATCAACCAGTTCTGGGCCGACGATTCCATGACGGTCGATGCGGCGCAGGCGAAGTTCGCCGACATCATCAAGAACTCGGACTGACGCGAACGAGCGGCGTCTACTCGGCGTGAGCCGAAGTCACCCCCTCCGCCCCTGACGGGGCCACCTCCCCCTAAACAAGGGGGAGGAAAACCGCGGCGCCGCCTTTCCCTCCCCTCCCCGGGGAGCGTCAGGCCGAAGGCCGGGGGTGGGGCTTCGGCAATAATAAATCCATTCCAGCTGGCACAGGAAAGGCGAACAGGTCGGACCCCGATGGCTCGAACGCGGCGACGCTTCAACTACAATGCCGTCATCGGCACCGTCCCGATGATCCTCGTCGCCGTCGGCGTCTTCGTCATCGGCATCGCCTTCACCTTCTTCTGGTCCTTCACCAGCTCCAAGCTCTTCCCCGCCTACGACTTCGTCGGGCTCAGGCAATATGCGCGCCTGTGGGCGAGCGACCGTTGGCTCGTCTCCGTCTCCAACATCTGGATCTATGGGCTGCTGACCATCGGCGGCAACATGATCTTCGGCTTCCTGCTCGCCGTCTTCATGGACCAGAACGTCCGCAACGAGGACCTGCTGCGCTCCATCTTCCTCTACCCCTTCGCCATGTCGCTGATCGTCACCGGGCTGGTCTGGCAATGGGCGCTCGATCCCAATCTCGGCCTGCAGTCGGCGATGCACCATTGGGGCTGGACGAGCTTCAAATTCGCGCCGCTCGTCGACGTCAACACGGCGATCTACGGCCTCGTCGTCGCCGGCATCTGGCAGGGCAGTGGCGTCTCGATGGCGATCATGCTCGCCGGCCTGCGCGGCATCGACGCGGAAGTCATGAAGGCGGCCAGGGTCGACGGCATCCCGCCCTGGCGCACTTATCTCTTCATCGCGCTGCCGATGATGCGCGGCGCGCTCGCCACCGCGTTCGTGCTGCAATGCGTGAGCGTGGTGCGGGTCTACGACCTCATCATCGCCATGACCGGCGGCGGCCCCGGCATCTCGACCAACATGCCGGCGGTTTACGTCATCGACATGATCACCTCCAGCCAGAATGTCGGCCAGGGCATGGCCGCCGCCACCATGATGCTGGTGCCGATCATCGTGCTCCTGTCGATCGTCGGCATCGTCGGCTGGCGGCGCCGGGTGCGGGCGGAGGCGGGATCATGAGCGGCGACAGCATGGCCGTAAAGCTGAACGGCATGAACCGCGCCGGCGCCGGCGTCAGCGAAGAAGCACAAGGCCCGAAGCCTCGGCGCCTGTCGCCTGCGAGGATCGGCATCTACGCCTTCCTGATCGTCTCGGCGCTGTTCTTCCTCATCCCGCTCTACATCATGGTGGTGACCTCGCTGAAGACGATGCCGGAAATCCGCCTCGGCCATCTCTTCAACCTGCCCTCCGAGATCACCTTCAAGCCCTGGACCGACGCGTGGCTGCACGCCTGCACGGGGCGCGACTGCTTCGGCCTTAGCCCCGGCTTCATGAATTCGGTGAAGATCACCATACCGAGCGTCATCCTCTCGATCCTGATCGGCTCGCTCAACGGGTATGCCCTCTCCTTTTGGCGCTACAAGGGGGCCAACCTCCTTTTCGGCATCCTGCTCTTCGGCGCTTTCGTGCCCTATCAGGTGGTGATCTATCCGCTCATCATCGGCTTCCGCATCATGGGCATCTATTCGACGCTCACCTGCATCATCATCGTCCACACCATCTTCGGCATGCCGATCCTTACCCTGCTTTACCGCAATTTCTATGCGGGCCTGCCGATCGAGCTGTTCAAGGCGGCGCGCGTCGACGGCGCCGGTTTCTGGACGACCTTCTTCTACGTCATGGTGCCGATGTCGGTGCCGATCACCATCGTCGCGGTCATCATCCAGGTGACGGGCATCTGGAACGACTTCCTGTTCGGCATCATCTTCTCCGGCCGCCCGAACTGGCCGATGACCGTGCAGCTGAACAACATCGTCAACACCACCACCGGCGTGCGCGAATACAACGTCAACATGGCGGCCACGATCCTGACCGCGGCCGTGCCGCTCGTCATCTATTTCGTCTCCGGCCGCTGGTTCGTGCGCGGCATCGCCGCCGGCGCGGTGAAGGGCTGAAAAGGGCAGGTATGGCAAGCGTCTCGATCCGCAAGCTCGGCGTCTCCTTCGGCAGCTTGAGCGTGCTGCGCGACCTCGACCTCGAAGTCGAGGAGGGCGAGTTCGTCGTGCTTCTCGGGCCCTCCGGCTGCGGCAAGTCCACGCTCCTCAACGCCGTCGCCGGCCTGCTCGACATCGATGCAGGCCAGGTCTGGATCGGCGGCAAGAACGTCACCTGGGAGGAACCGAAGGACCGCGGCATCGGCATGGTGTTCCAGTCCTACGCGCTCTATCCGCGCATGACGGCGGAAGGCAATCTCACCTTCGGGCTGAGGGTGGCCGGCGTCGCCAAGGACGAGATTTCCCGCCGCGTCGCCCGCACGGCCGAGCTTCTGCAGATCGAGCCGCTACTGAAGCGGCGGCCGGCAGAGCTTTCCGGCGGCCAGCGCCAGCGCGTCGCGATCGGCCGGGCGCTCGTGCGCGAGGCCGGCGTCTTCCTCTTCGACGAGCCGCTGTCGAACCTCGACGCCAAGCTCAGGACCGAATTGCGCGTCGAGCTCAAGAAGCTGCACATGATGCTCGGCTCGACCATGATCTACGTCACCCATGACCAGATCGAGGCGCTGACGCTCGCCGACCGGGTGGCGGTCATGCATCGCGGCGTTATCCAGCAGCTCGCCACGCCGAAGGAGATCTACCAGCGGCCGGTCAACCGCTTCGTCGCCGGCTTCGTCGGCTCGCCGGCCATGAACTTCGTCACCGGCGAGCTCGTCGCCAACAGCGACCCGGTCCTGCGGACGGCGGACGGGACGGAGATCCGCCTCGCCGGCTATCCCTTCAAGGAACGCAGCCCGTCCGGCCGCAAGGTCGATCTCGGCATCCGGCCCGAACAGATCCATTTCGACGCGGCGCTGCCCGGCACGACCGCGCTTCCCCTTAAACTCACCCTCGTCGAGCCGATGGGCGCCGACAGCCTTCTCTGGGGCTCGGTCGGCGACCAGCCGGTATCGCTCCGGGTCGGACCCGACGAGACGCATCGGCTCGGCGAGAAGATTGATGTCCATTTCCAGCCGGCGGCGGCCTCCATCTTCGACGCGGAAACGGGCGAACGGCTGTGACGGCAGGGCGTCGCAAATGGAGTTCGACCCCCACTCCGTCCCGCTTCGCGCGACACCTCTCCCCCGATCGACGGGGGAGAGGAAGCGCCGGCCGCACGGCCTGGCTCCGTTCCTCTACCCCACGGATGTGGGGGAGAGGTGGCCCGCGAAGCGGGACGGAGTGGGGGCATTTCATCCTTGCAAGCACACCATAGGACAACGCATATGAACTGGTATTTCCAGCTTTACAGCGCGCGTAATTTCCAGCCCTGGGACGATGTCCTGAAGCTCGTCGCCGATGCCGGCTACGCCGGCGTCGAGGGCTTCGGCGGCGTCTATGACGATCCGCCGTCCTTCCGCAGGAAGATGGACGCCAACGGGCTGACCATGCCTGTCGGCCATTTCGGCGTCGACATGCTGGAGAAGGACTTCGCCAAGGCTGCGGACATCGCCAAGACGCTCGGCGTGACGAACATCGTCTGCCCGTTCCTGATGCCGGACCAGCGGCCCAAGGATGGGTCCGGCTGGCGCGCCTTCGGAGGCCGGCTGGCGAAGGCCGGCGAGGCGGCGAAGAAGGCCGGCTTCGAGTTCGGCTGGCACAATCATCATTTCGAGTTCGAGAGGCTGCCGGACGGCTCCGTGCCGATGACGGCGATCCTGGAAGCCGCGCCCGAGATCGGCTGGGAGATCGACATCGCCTGGGTGGTGCGCGGCAACGCCGATCCGCTCGAGTGGATAGACCGCTACGGCAAGCGCATCACCGCGGTCCACGTCAAGGACATCGCGCCGAAGGGCGAGAACGCGGACGAGGACGGCTGGGCCGATGTCGGCCACGGCACCATCGACTGGAAGAAGATCATGAAGGCGCTGCGCGAGAAGACGCCCGCAAAGGTGTTCATCATGGAGCACGACAAGCCGAGCGATGTCGGCCGCTTTGCCCGCCGTTCCATCGAAGCGGCGAACGGGTTCTGAGGGGTTCGACTGACATGGCTAGGAAACTGGGCGTAGGCGTCATCGGCTGCGGCAACATCTCGGCCGCCTATATGCGGCACGCGCCGCTCTTCCGCGGCATCGAGATGCGCGCCTGCGCCGACATCGACATGCAGGCCGCGAAGGCGCGCGCGAAGGAGTTTTCGCTGCGGGCCGAAACGGTCGAGGAGCTTCTGCGCGATCCGGAAATCGACATCATCGTCAACCTGACCATACCGGCCGCGCATTACGAGGTGTCGAAGGCGATCCTCGACGCCGGCAAGCATGTCTATTCGGAGAAGCCCTTCGTGCTCTCGGTGCGCGAGGGGCTCGACCTGCAGAAGCGCGCCGAGAAGCGCGGCCTGCGCGTCGGCTCCGCCCCCGACACGTTCCTCGGCGGCGCGCACCAACTGGCCCGTCATCTCGTCGACCAGGGCAAAATAGGGAAGATCACCAGCGGGACCTGCCATGTCATGAGCCACGGCATGGAGCACTGGCACCCGAACCCGGATTTCTTCTTCAAGGCGGGCGGCGGACCGATCCTCGATCTCGGCCCATACTATATCTCCAACCTCGTCCAGTTGATCGGTCCGGTGAAGGGCGTGGCGGCGCTGACCGCCATTCCGGCGCGCGAACGCATCATCACGTCGAAGCCCCGCGCCGGCCAGAAGATCACGGTGGAGACGCCGACCACGGTCCATGCCCTGCTCGAATTCGAAAGCGGCGCCGTCGTCACCTTCAACGCGAGCTGGGACGTGTGGCTGCACAATCACGCGCCGATGGAGCTCTACGGTGAGGAGGGCACGCTCTATGTGCCCGATCCGAATTTCTTCGGCGGCACGGTCGCGATTTCGGAACGGGACAAGCCGGTGAAGAAGCTGCCGCGCTGGGAGCATCCCTTTGCCGTGCTGAACCAGGATTCGCCGCGCGGGAAGCTCGCCAACTACCGCGCGGCGGGGCTTGCCGACATGGCGCTCGCCATCCAGGAGGGCCGGCCACACCGCTGTTCGATGGAGGCGGCGCTGCACGCCATCGAGGTGATGACCGGCATATTGAAGTCCGGCGAAACCGGCCGCTTCGTGCCCATGCGCACCACCTGCGAGCGCCCGGCGGCGCTGGACATCAAGGCGGCGAAGGGCCTGCTGGCGAGGAGGAAGACTGGATAATGCCGACCGCGACATCGTGATTCGCACCCCCCTCTGTCCTGCCGGACATCTCCCCCTCAAGGGGGGAGATTGCGCCGGCCGCTTTCGCCGGCTCCCATCCTGCAGCGTTGGCGATTGGCAGGGACAGAACTGAAGGCCTGATCTCCCCCCTTGAGGGGGAGATGTCCGGCAGGACAGAGGGGGTGCGAAGGAACGCTAGAATCTCCGAAGGAACTCCCCATGCCCTACACCCCTGCCGAAGACCGCTATCACAAGATGCGCTACAACCGCTGCGGCCGCTCCGGGCTGAAGCTGCCCGCGCTGTCGCTCGGCCT
>JBQCFH010000552.1:0-4105 GCA_051959385.1 Rhizobiaceae bacterium
TCCTCGGTGGTGATCCGGCATTGCAGCGCGTTGCCGTTCAGCCTGATCTCCGCCTGCGGCGGCACGCCCGATTCCGGCGTGCCGATGGCGAGACCGTCGAGGATGTGGATCTGCGCCTTGACGATATCGATGCCGGCGACCTCCTCGGTCACGGTGTGCTCGACCTGGATGCGCGGATTGACCTCGATGAAGTAGAACTTGCCGGTATCGGCATCCATCAGGAACTCGACGGTGCCGGCGCCGACATAGTCGGTCGCCCTGGCAAGTTTCAGTGCGTATCCCGAAAGCTCCTGGCGCTGGGCGTCGTCGAGATAGGGCGCCGGCGCGCGCTCGACGACCTTCTGGTTGCGGCGCTGGATGGAGCAGTCGCGCTCGAAGAGGTGCACGACGGTGCCATGGGCGTCACCGAGGATCTGCACTTCGACATGGCGGGCGCGCTCGACGAGCTTTTCCAGATAGACCTCGTCCTTGCCGAAGGCGGCCTTCGCCTCGCGCCTGCCTTCCATCACCTCGCGCGAAAGGTCGGCCGCGGATCGGATGACCCGCATGCCGCGCCCGCCGCCGCCCCACGAGGCCTTGAGCATCATCGGATAGCCGATCGCCTCGGCCATGCGGGCGATCTCGCGCGGATCGTCGGGCAGCGGGCCGGTCGCCGGAATGACAGGCACGCCGACCTCCATCGCCAGTTTGCGCGCAGCGACCTTGTTGCCCAGCCGGCGCATGGTGTCCGGCTTCGGCCCGATGAAGACCAGGCCGTTCTCCGCGCAGGCCTCGGCGAATTCCGGGCTTTCGGAGAGCAGCCCGTAGCCGGGATGGATGGCATCCGCGCCGGAGAGCTTCGCCACGCGGATCACCTCTGGGATCGAGAGATAGCTTTCGATCGGGCCGAGATCGGCCGTCAGATGCGGTCCGCGCCCGACCTGGTAGGATTCGTCGGCCTTGAAGCGGTGCAGCGAATATTTGTCCTCTTCCGCCCAGATCGCCACCGTTTTCAGGCCGAGTTCGTTGGCGGCGCGGAAAACGCGGATGGCGATCTCGGAACGGTTGGCGACGAGGATTTTGCTGATCGGCAAGGCGCGGTCTCCCCCAGCGTCATCATTGGCGGGAAGAATGGTTAGCCTGTGCGATATTGCAGCGCAACATCGCGGGCTTGCCTATCTGCGAAAGAAAAGGCCCGGCATGCGAACATGCCGGGCCGCGACAGATGGCCGTTGGCCGACTTGCTGTCGGCCGACGAACCGATCAATCGGTGTAGTAGTCGTACTTGCCGTCGTGCCACTTGTACATGACATAGCCGGGCAGCGTGACGTCGCCCTTGTCGTTGAACTTGAGGTCGCCGAGCACGGTCTTGAAATCGCCGCTGTTCAGCGCCTTCACCACCGGATCGAAATCCGTCGAGCCGGCCGTGTTGGCTGCCTGCGCCCAGATCTGGATCGCGGCGTAGGTGTAGAGCGCGTAGCCCTCGGTGCTCTTGCCGGCGGCAAGCAGCTCGTCCACGACCGGCTTCGCTTCCGGGTTCTTGCGCGGATCGGGCGAGAAGGTCATCAGCGTGCCCTCGCCGGCATCGCCGGTGATCGCCCAGTACTCGTCGGTGACCAGCGCGTCGCCGGAGACGAGAACCGTTTTCATGCCCTGCTGCACCATCTGGCGCTTGATGAGGCCGGCTTCGGTGTGGTAGCCGCCGACATACAGAACGTCGATGTTGTTCTGCTTCAGCTTCGAAACCAGCGCCGTATAGTCCTTTTCACCGGCTGTGTAGGATTCGACGAGGGCCGGCTTGCCGCCCAGCTTCTCGTAGTTCTCCTGCGTGGCGTCGGCGAGGCCCTTGCCGTAAGCCGTCTTGTCGTTGATGAAGGCGATCTTCTTGTCCTTGAAGTGATCCATCAGGAACTTCGCGGCGACGATGCCCTGCTGGTCGTCGCGGCCGCAGACGCGGAAGATGCCCGGCCCCGGGCGTTCGTCGGTGAATTTCGGATTGGTGGAAGCCGGCGAAATCTGGATGATGTTCTCGTCGGCATAGACGGCCGAGGCCGGGATTGACGAGCCGGAGCAGAAGTGCCCGGCAACGAAGACCACGCCCTGACCGGCAAACTGGTTGGCAACCGCGACCGCCTGCTTGGGGTCGCATGCGTCGTCGCCGACCTGGAGCTTCAGCTTCTGGCCGAGAACGCCGCCCTTCTTGTTGATGTCTTCGACCGCTTGTTCGGCGCCGCCCTTCATCTGCTGGCCGAAAGCGGCGTACTGGCCGGTCATCGGGCCCGCCGTCGCAATGGTGATGTCGGCCCAGGCCGAGCCGCTCATCATCGCGAAGGAGAGCGCGACGCCCGCGAAAAGTACCTTTTTCATGTTAACTCCCTTGTAACACCCCAGATGTTCCTAGCGCCGACCGGAAAAGGTGTCCGATGTTTCCGGTCGGCCGGCGCGGGTCTGTGGTCCCGCTTGGCCGGCATGAAAGCCCAATTCAGCGCTGAAATAAAGCTCCCACACCGAATAATAGTGAACGCGTCAAGTTTTGCGTGCCCAGCCGGCAGGTCCGCTACGCCGGTAATCAAAGCTGTATTGCGTGGTCATCTGCTTGGCGCGGGTGACCTGGCGGCCGATAAAGGCGAAGATGAGAAGAATGATCAGATCGACGATGTAGTAGTGGAGCGAAAGAAGCGTGCCCCTGAACAGAGCGAAGTGGATGAACCTGCACGCCGCCGTCAAAAGGATCATGTAGATGGCCAGTTGGAGGCCGCTGCTCCAGGAGCGCGCGACTGCCCGGCCGGTGAGATAGGCGGCCCCGCCGGCCAGTATGACGGTCACGAAGAGGAACTCCCAGAACGTCACTTCCCACAACAGGCCGTTTTCCTTGACCATTCTGCCCTCTCAGTGCCTGCCGCCTTCGAGGTAGGCGGCGCGGACTTCCTCGCGCTTCAGGAGTTCCGCCCCGGTGCCGCTCATCGTGATCGAGCCGTTCACCATCACATGGCCGCGATGCGCGAGCTTCAGCGCATGGAACGCGTTCTGCTCGACGAGGAAGACGGTCAGCCCCTCCTGCTGGTTGAGTTCGCGTATGGCCTCGAAAATCTGCTTCACCACCCGCGGCGCAAGCCCGAGCGACGGCTCGTCCAGGAGAAGCAGCTTGGGACGGCTCATCAGCGCGCGGCCGATGGCGAGCATCTGCTGCTCGCCGCCCGAAAGGGTGCCGCCGCGCTGGCCGGCGCGCTCCTTCAGCCGCGGGAACAGCGTGAAGACGCGGCGGAGGTCCTCCTCGAAATTTTCGGGCGGCACGTAGGTGGCGCCCATCTGCAGGTTTTCCATCACCGTCATGCGCGAGAATATCCGCCGCCCCTCGGGCGACTGCGCGATGCCGAGCCGCATGATCTCGTGCGTGGGCATGTCCGTGATATCGCGTCCCGCAAAGGTGATCTGCCCGGAACGGGCGCGCGGATCGCCGCAGATCGTCATCATCAACGTGGACTTGCCGGCTCCGTTGGCGCCGATCATGGTGACGATCTCGCCGCGATTGACGTCGACGTCGACGCCGCGCAACGCCATGATCTGGCCGTAGTAGGTCTTGACGCCACGGACCGAGAGAAGGTTTTCGCTCATGGCCTCTCGGCTCCGTCGTCGGCGCGGGAGGCCTGCGCTTCCGGCAGGTCAGCCATCGTCCCGATATCTCCCTTCACCTCGGCGGCAACGTCGCGCTTCACCTCGGCGATGTCGATTTCCTCCTCGTCGTCGACGCCGAGATAGGCCGCGATGACCTTCGGATCGGTGCGGACGAATTCGGGATCGCCGTCGGAAATCTTCACGCCATAGTCGAGCACCACGATGTGGTCGGAAATCTCCATGACCACGCCCATGTCGTGTTCGATCAGCAGGATCGAGGTGTCGTGCTCGTCGCGGATGAACTTGAGCAATTCGTTCAACTCGGCCGATTCGCGCGGGTTCAGGCCCGCGGCCGGTTCGTCGAAGCACAGAAGCTTCGGGTCCGTGCACATGGCGCGGACGATTTCGAGGCGCCGTTGGGCGCCGTAGGGGAGATCGCCGGCCGGATCGTCGGCTCGGTCGACGAGACCGATCTGTTCGAGCCAATAGACGGCCTTATCGATCGAAGCCG
>JBQCFH010000553.1:0-5178 GCA_051959385.1 Rhizobiaceae bacterium
GCCTATGTGGAGGGCATCACGCCGTTCTGGAATTTCGGCACGTTCGGGGTGTGCCTCTTCTTTGTCATAAGCGGCTTCGTCATCCTCCCGAGTGCGATGCACTATAGTCCCAGGGAGTTCGCTGCCCGCAGGTTCCTGCGCCTCTACCCGGTATTCTTCGCGTTCAGCCTGCTGTTTATCGCGCTGAATACGGCGACGAACCTTTATCCCGAGACCAACAATCTCGTGGCCGTTATCGCGGGGCTGACCTTCCTCAACCTCGCCACCGGCACACAGCAGCTCACGCCGAACGCATGGAGCCTGACCTTCGAGGTCTGGTTCTACGTATTCACCGCGGCCTTCGTGTTCCTCGCGATCCGCCGCCCCAGCAAGGCTGGACTCTTCGCGCTCAGCATCGTTGCGGCGCTCTTCATCGCGAGGTACCCGATAGCCCTCTACTTCCTCGCCGGCGCGCTGATACGTCTTGCCCATCAACGATACGACTGGGTGCGTCTTGGCCATCACCGCCTGGCCGAAGGCGTGGCCCTGGCCACCTGCGTCGTGCTGGCCTCCCGCGGCCATTACGACTACCACTGGTCCGATTTCCGCAATCCCGAGGTGCCGCTGCTCGTAGCGGCGACGGCGCTCTATTTCTGCCTTGCCGTGTCGCGGAACAGCCTTACGGCGCTTTTGCTCGGCAACCAGTTCCTTCGCTATTTCGGAACAGTCAGCTACAGCCTTTACCTGGTGCATCCCTATACGTATTTCCTGACCCGCGGTCTGTTCTCGCACGCCCATCTCTTCACGGCCAATATCGCGCTTTCCATGACTGCCTTCGTCATCGTTGCGAGTGCGATCACATGGGTGCTGACGCATTTGGCGAACCGCACGCTCGAGCTCTGGCCCTATGAGTACGTCTACCACCAGAAGATCTATCGCTCGTCCTCACGGCCGAAGGCCGTGCGGCTTTGGCTGGCGTCGAGCGTCAAGCAATAGCGCGGTTGCGGCGACGGGATTGCCGCTGCGCCTCCGACCAGCAAGTTTGCCTTGATTTTCCGCCGGCCGAACGACCCGGCAGACCCCTGGCAATCGCCGCGCGGTTCTGCGGCAAGGCCCCTCCCATATATGAAAATACTATGAGCGGCGGCTGCCGCCGCCCTCGAAAACCTATGCCGCTCCGATCATCTTCCCGGCGAATAAGGCCGACGCGCCGCCATCGGGGCGGACGCCCGGGCCGTGGAGAGCAAACATGCTCGACATCGTCATGCTGGCGGGCGGTCTCGGCTGCTTCGCCCTGCTCGTCCTCTACGGCATCGCCAGCGAAAGGCTCTGAGGAGGCGGCAATGATCCTCGATTACGCCGTGAGCGGTGGCGTGTCCGCGCTCGTCTTCGCCTATCTCGTCTATGCGCTGCTGCGCCCCGAGCGCTTCTGAAGCCGGCAGCTGAACTCCGAGAATCGACCGCCAAAGCAGGACAACAATCGCCATGACTCTCAATGGCTGGCTCCAGATTGCGATCTTCTGCGTCGTCGTCCTTGCCCTGGTGAGGCCGCTCGGCTGGTACATGACGCGCGTCATGAAGGGGGAGCGCACCTTGCTGTCGCCGCTCATCCGCCCGCTTGAGCGCCTGCTCTATGTTGCTGCCGGCGTCGATGAAAACCGGGAACAGCACTGGCTCGGCTATACGGTGGCGATGCTCGCCTTCAATGCGGCCGGATTCGTCCTGCTTTTCCTGCTGCAGAGGCTGCAGGGCGTGCTGCCGCTCAATCCCGCGCAGATGGGCGCCGTCCCACCGGATGCCTCCTTCAACACCGCCGTCAGCTTCGTCACCAACACCAACTGGCAAGGCTACGCCGGCGAGAGCACGATGGGCTACCTGGTCCAGATGGCCGGGCTGACCGTGCAGAACTTCGTCTCGGCCGCGACCGGCATCGCCATTGCCATGGCGCTCATCCGCGGCTTCGCGCGCGCCTCGGCACGCACCGTCGGCAATTTCTGGACCGACCTCACGCGCGCGACGCTTTATGTTCTCCTGCCGTGCAGCATCGTGCTGGCGCTGTTCTACGTGAGCCAGGGCGTCACCCAGACGCTTGGCGCCTATGTCGACGCGACCACGCTGGAAGGAACCCGGCAGACCATCGCCGTCGGCCCGACCGCCTCGCAGCTCGCCATCAAGGTGCTCGGCACCAATGGCGGCGGCTTCTTCAACGCCAATTCGGCGCATCCCTTCGAGAACCCGACCGCGCTCACCAACTTCGTCGAGATGGTCTCGATCTTCGCCATCGGCGCCGCGCTCACCAACGTCTTCGGCCGCATGGTCGGCGACGAACGCCAGGGCTGGGCCATCCTTGCCGCGATGGGCTTGCTCTTCCTCGCCGGCGTCGCCGTCACCTATTGGGCCGAGGCGAACGGCAATCCGGCCTTCGCCGCGCTCGGCATCGACGGGGGCAACATGGAAGGCAAGGAGGTCCGCTTCGGCATTGCCGGCTCCGCCCTCTTCGCGGTCATCACGACCGCCGCTTCCTGTGGCGCCGTCAACGCCATGCTGGACAGCTTCACGCCGCTCGGCGGCTTCGTCCCGCTCGTCAACATGCAACTCGGCGAAGTGATCGTCGGCGGCGTCGGCGCGGGCCTCTACGGCATGCTGCTCTTCGTCATCCTAGCCATCTTCATCGCCGGGCTGATGGTCGGCCGCACGCCCGAATATCTCGGCAAGAAGATCGAGGCTAAGGAGGTCAAGATGACGATGCTCGCCATCCTCTCCCTGCCTCTGGCCATACTCGGCTTCACGGCGCTTGCCGTGGTGCTGCCGACGGGACTTGCCTCGCTCGCCAATTCCGGGCCGCACGGCTATTCCGAGATCCTCTACGCCTACACCTCCGCCGCGGCCAACAATGGCAGCGCTTTCGCCGGCCTGTCGGCGAATACGCCCTGGTACAACCTCACGCTCGGGCTCGCCATGATGATGGGACGCTTTCTCATCATCGTGCCGGTGCTCGCGATCGCCGGCTCGCTCGCCGCCAAGAAGACCGTCCCGGCTTCCATGGGCACGTTTCCGACCCATGGCGGCCTCTTCGTCGGCCTGCTCGCCGGCGTGGTGCTGATCGTCGGCGGCCTCACTTATTTCCCGGCGCTGGCCGTCGGTCCCATCGTCGAGCACTTCGCCATGGCGGCCGGGCAGACCTTCTGACAGGAGAGCAGCGTGGCCAAGAGCGAAAGCATCAGCATCTTCGATCCCGATATCGTCTGGCCGGCCATCGGTTCGGCGTTCGGCAAGCTTCATCCGCGCGTCCAGATCCGCAATCCGGTGATGTTCGTGGTCGAGACGGTGGCGGCGCTGACGACGCTCATCTTCCTGCGCGACCTCGCGCTCGGCAGCGACCGGCTGGGCTTCTCCTTTCAGGTCGTCCTCTGGCTCTGGTTCACCCTTCTCTTCGCCAACTTCGCCGAAGCTGTCGCCGAGGGACGCGGCAAGGCGCAGGCGGATGCCTTGCGCAGGACGCGCACCGAAACCGACGCCAGGCGCCTGGCCGCCGACAACTCGACCTACGAGGTCGTACCGGCCACAAGCCTGAAGATCGGCGACGTGGTGGTGGTCGAGGCAGGCGAGATCATCCCTTCGGACGGCGAGGTGATCGAGGGCATCGCCTCGGTGAACGAGGCTGCGATAACGGGCGAATCCGCTCCCGTCATTCGCGAGTCCGGCGGCGATCGTTCCGCCGTCACCGGCGGCACGCAGGTGCTGTCGGACGGGATCAAGGTCAGGATCACCGCCGCGGCGGGCTCGACCTTCCTCGATCGCATGATCTCGCTGGTGGAGGGGGCGCAGCGGCAAAAGACGCCGAACGAGATCGCGCTCAACATCCTGCTTGCCGGAATGACGCTGATCTTCGTCATGGCGGTGGTGACCATTCCGAGCTTCGCCGCCTATGCCGGCGGCTCAATCCCGGTCGTCGCGCTGGTCGCCCTGTTCGTGACGCTGATCCCGACCACCATCGGCGCGCTTCTTTCGGCGATCGGCATTGCCGGCATGGACCGCCTGGTGCGCTTCAATGTGCTTGCCATGTCGGGACGCGCGGTGGAGGCGGCGGGGGATGTCGATACGCTGCTTCTCGACAAGACCGGCACGATTACCCTCGGCAACCGGCAGGCGACCGAGTTCCTGCCGCTTCAGGGCATCAGCGAGCGCGAACTGGCCGACGCCGCGCAGCTTTCCTCGCTTGCCGACGAGACGCCGGAGGGGCGCTCGATCGTCGTGCTCGCCAAGGAGAAATACGGATTGCGCGCCCGCGACATGGCGCAGTTGCATGCCCATTTCGTCCCTTTCAGCGCGCAGACGCGGATGAGCGGGGTCGATCTCGACGGCAGCAGCATCCGCAAGGGCGCCGTCGACGCCTTGCTCGCCCACATCGGCGCCAACGCCGCCCGGCCGGGCAGCCGGACGGACGGCGCGCGCGAACTCAAGCAAATCGCCGAGCATATCGCCAAGTCCGGCGGCACGCCGCTCGCGGTCGCCCGCGACCAGCGGCTGCTCGGCGTGGTCCATCTCAAGGACATCGTCAAGGGCGGCATGCGCGAGCGCTTCGCGGCGCTGCGCCAGATGGGCATCCGCACCGTCATGATCACCGGCGACAATCCGATGACGGCCGCCGCCATAGCGGCCGAAGCCGGGGTCGACGATTTCCTCGCCCAGGCAACGCCCGAGGACAAGCTCAAGCTCATCCGCGCCGAACAGGCGGACGGCAAGCTGGTCGCCATGTGCGGCGACGGCACCAACGACGCGCCGGCGCTGGCGCAGGCCGATGTCGGCGTGGCGATGAACACCGGAACGGTCGCCGCTCGCGAGGCCGGCAACATGGTCGACCTCGACAGCGACCCGACCAAGCTGATCGAGGTGGTGGAGATCGGAAAGCAGCTTTTGATGACGCGCGGCTCTCTGACGACCTTCTCCATCGCCAACGACGTGGCGAAATACTTCGCCATCATCCCGGCCATGTTCGTGGCCTTCTATCCGCAGCTTCAGGCGCTCAACATCATGCGGCTTTCTTCGCCCGAAAGCGCCATCCTGTCCGCCATCATCTTCAACGCCCTGGTCATCGTCGCGCTGATCCCGCTTGCCCTCAAAGGCGTGAAATACAGGGCGATCGGCGCCGGCGCCCTGCTCAAGCGCAATCTCCTGATCTACGGCCTCGGCGGCGTC
>JBQCFH010000554.1:0-11518 GCA_051959385.1 Rhizobiaceae bacterium
ATCTAAGGGGGGAGATTACCGCTTCATCTTGGCCACAGACAGCCATCCCTGCCGGTCGAGATTTGGCCGAAGCGGGGAAACCGCCGATCTCCCCCCTTGAGGGGGAGATGGCCGGCAGGCCAGAGGGGGGTGACTAGATCATGCCCTCCAAGCGCCGCGTCGTGGCCCTAGCGCTGTGGTCGATCCC
This sequence comes from Rhizobiaceae bacterium, assembly GCA_051959385.1. Classification (GTDB taxonomy): domain Bacteria; phylum Pseudomonadota; class Alphaproteobacteria; order Rhizobiales; family Rhizobiaceae; genus Mesorhizobium_L. Next base: position 188 of record JBQCFH010000554.1, read on the forward strand.
GGTGGCGCTGGTCGTCATGGCGCTGAAGTTCGCGGCCTGGTGGATCACCGCTTCCGTCGCGCTCTACTCCGACGCGCTGGAATCGATCGTCAACGTGATCGCCGCGGTACTTGCCCTGTGGGCGATCCGGGTCAGTCACCTGCCGGCGGACGAGAACCACCCGTTCGGCCATCACAAGGCGGAATACTTCTCCGCCGTGGTCGAGGGCGCGATGATCATCGTCGCCGCCCTTCTCATCTTCCGGGAAGCGTTCTTCGCGCTTGAAGCGCCCGCCCCGCTCGAGAAGCCGTGGCCGGGGCTGGCAATCAACGCAGTCGCCGGCGTCCTCAACGCCGTCTGGGCCTGGGCGCTCATCCGGGCGGGACGGCAGGAGAAATCCCCCGCGCTCGATGCCGACGGCCGGCATATCCTCACCGATGTGTGGACTTCCGCCGGCGTGATCGTGGGCCTTGTCGCCGCCGTCGCGACCGGATGGACGGTTCTCGACCCGCTGCTCGCCATCGCCGTCGCCATCAATATTCTCTACCAGGGCTGGCGCGTGATCGGCTCTTCGGTGCAGGGCCTGATGGATGTCAGCGTCGATGCGGAGCAGTCGATGCGCATCCGCGACGTAATCTCGGCCAATGCCGGGGGCGCGCTCGAGGTGCACGACCTGAAGACGCGCATCGCCGGCCGGGCGACCTTCATAGAATTCCACCTGGTCGTCGACGCGGCAATGAGCGTGGGCGACAGCCACGTCATCTGCGACCGGATCGAGGCGGCGCTGAAGGCGGAAATCCCGAGCGTTCGGGTGGTCATCCATGTCGAGCCTGACGACGAGGCGAAACTGCCGAAGGGCACGGCCTCGGTCCCGTTCGCGTAAGGCCTTCGGCTCTCAGTAAACCTGCTGGTTTTCCTTGCCGTAGCGCGACAGGCTGACGACCGCGGCGAGAATGGCGAAGCCGGCGCCGACGAAAAGCGCCGTCGTCGCGCCGCCGATGCCAAGCCGGCCGAGCAGCAGCGCGACCAGCGCGGCGCCGATCGTCTGGCCCGTGAGCCTCGCGGTGCCCAGCATGCCGCTTGCGGCGCCGCTGCGCGAGCGTGGCGACGCGGTGATCAGCGTGCGGTTGTTGGGCGACTGGAAACAGCCGAAACCGATGCCGCAAAGGGCCATGCGCCAGATGATGTCCCATATCGAGGGATGTTGCGGAAGGAGCGCCAAAAGCAGCAGGCCCGCCGCCAGGAGGACGAGCCCCGTGCTGCCGAGCAGCGCCGTGGAATGCCGGTTCGAAAGCTTTCCCGATATCGGCGCCATCAAGGCCACGGCAAGCGGCCATGGCGCGATGAGCAGTCCGACTTCGCTCGGAGGGAAGCCATGGATCGTCTGAAAGCTGAAGGGCAGCGAGACGTAGGCGAGGATCTGGGCGGTGAAGGAGGCGATCGAGGTTCCGATCGACAAGGCGAAGACGGGTATCTTCAGAAGATCGAGCGGCAGGAGCGGCTCGCGCACGCGCAATTCCCGCCGCACGAGAAGCGTGCTGGTCAGGATGCAGGCGGCGGCCTGCAAGGCGACCAGCGCCCAGGACAGCTCGTGGCCTATGCTGTCGATCGTGGTCACGACAAGGCCGATCGAGGCGGCGCTGAGGACGGCGCTCGTCACATCGAACCGGCGGCCGGCCAGATCATTGTCCGGCAGGCTGCGCAACCCCATCAACACGGCAACAATGCCGAGCGGCAGGTTGATGATGAACAGCCATGGCCAGCTGAGCACCGCGAGAATGAAGCCGGCGAGCGTGGGGCCGATTGTCGATCCGGCGCCGACGACCAGCGCGTTCAGTCCGATCGCGGTGCCGAATTTCGCCTTGGGCACGATATAGCGCAGAAGCGCGGCGTTGACGCTCATCAGGCCGGAGGCGCCGATGCCCTGGACGATGCGGGAGGCGGTGAGGAGTTCGAGCGAGCCGGAGAGCGCGCAGGCAAGCGAGGAGACGGTGAACAGTGCGACGCCCAGAAGATAGACAAGGCGGTAGCCGTAGATTTCGCCGAGAGAGGCGAAAGGCAGGAGCGTGGTGACGATCGCCAGCTGATAGCCGTTGACGATCCAGATCGAAACGGAGGGGCTTGCGTGGAAATCTTCAGCGATGGTCGGCAGCGCCACGTTGGCGATCGTGCCGTCGAGGACGGCGAGCGTGATGCCGACGATGAGCGTGGCCCATGCCCAGTAGCGCCTCGGCGGCTCGAGGCCGTCGGCGGGGATGCTCTTCGGTGCGGTCACGGATCGGAAACGGTTCGGTTTCTGGTTCAACGGTGAGCCCATGGATGAGCATGAAATGGCCGCCGCGCCATAGACGCTGAGCCGCAAACAGACTGGGCCACCCTACCAGGACTCGCGCCATCCTCGCCCGAAAACCCGGAACGCCCCGCAATCGTTCGCGCGAAATTTCCGTCTCGATGCATCCGTCGTTGAAATGCCGCGCGCGCTGGCCCAAGTTCGGCAGTGAGATTCCCGCCCGATGCTTAAGCTCAACGATAAAAATAGGCCAGAGCGCCTAGCTGCGTGGCCCGCGGCCATGCAATGGCTGGCGATCGTCGCGATATCGGCGGCGGTCGGCGGCGTCTTGCAGATCGCCGGGATTCCGGCCGCGCTGTTCCTCGGTCCCTTGGCGGGCGGGATCGTGGCCGGCGTCAACAATGCGACCGTCCGCGTGACGATCTGGCCGTACCGCGCCGCGCAAGGCATCGTCGGCATCCTGATCGCCCGGGCATTGACCACTCAGATCCTAGTAACCTTCTGGGCGGACTGGCCGCTCTTCGTTTCCGTCGTGCTGTCGGTCCTGGCCGCATCGAGCCTGCTCGGCTACCTGATAAGCCGCTGGCAGATCCTGCCCGGCACGGCAGGGGTCTGGGGCGCCTCGCCCGGCGGCGCGACCGCGATGGTGCTGATGGCGGAGGCATTCGGCGCCGACGCCCGGCTGGTGGCGTTCATGCAATATGTGCGCGTCATCTTCGTCGCCGTGACGGCTGCCGTGGTGGCGCACCTCTCCGTCGACATGTCGGGGGCGGCTTTGCCGGAGACGGTCTGGTTCCCGCCGATCGACCCTTCGGGATTCGCGCAGACGATTGCGGTCGTCGCGCTCGGCGTGGCGCTCGGCACCGTGCTCAGGGTCCCGGCGGGGCCGCTGCTGCTGCCGCTCTTCATCGGCACCGTGCTGCACCTCTGCGGCTACGCGACGTTCCAGCTGCCGGAATGGTTGCTGGTGATCGGCTACGCGCTGATCGGCTGGTCGATCGGGCTCGGCTTTACGCGGCCGCTGATCGTCCATGTGGCGCGCCCTGCCGCAGGTGGCGGCCTCGATCGTAGTGCTGATCCTGTTCTGCTGCTGCCTGGCCTTCCTGCTTAGCCGCGTGCTCGGGCTCGACCTGCTCACCGCCTATCTGGCGACGAGCCCGGGCGGCATGGACTCCATCGCCATCATCAAGTCCGCAAGCGGCAAGGTCGACCTGCCGCTCGTGATGGCATTGCAGATGGTCCGCTTCTTCTTCGTGCTTCTGCTCGGGCCGTCCATCGCGCGGTTGGTGGCGCGCTGGGTACGGTGATCCCGCCTCGGCCGGCTACGCGCCCCGCGCGGCGGAGGCGAGCATGGCCGGAGACGCATGCGACAGATCCGGCACCACGACCAGACGGGTGACCTTGCCCTTTTTGAAGGCATTCAGGAAGCGCTTGTAGTCCTTGAAGACAACGCAGCCGTTCGACTGGGCGAGGCCGCCGCGCAGCATGTAGGTATGGGCCAGCAAGCCGACCCGGCCGTATTTGTTGTTGCCGTCGACCGGTAGCAGCCGGATGGCCTCCACGCCGTGGAAGCGGCGCTCGCGCAGCACGAGCTTGTACGTGTTGGGCGGTGTCGGGCCGCGGTTCTTCTCGTCGACGTATTTCGGCTTGTCGGTCATTGGACCCAGCCCGGAATGCGCTTCGAGCTTTTCGCCGTTCGGCATGTAGACGACGGCGTTGCGGATATCGTAGACGGCGACGCCGCTGCCCAAACCAGGCAGGCGCGGCTTTCTCTCGAAAAGCTTGCCGAGCCCGGTCAATCCGCCCTTGTCGTCGTCGGCGTCATCGTTCGGGCTGGCATAGGCCAGCACGCCTCGCGACGTGCGCACGCGCTCAGGCGGAGTCGGGCGCGCGGCGGGCTCGGCTTCGGTCGGGCGCGCCGCCGGCTGCGCTTCCCGCCGCACGGGCTGCTCCCATTCGGGGCGGCGCGGCGGCACCGGGACGGAATCGGGAAAATTCTCGGAGAAGTTGTCGTCGTCGCGCGTACGCAGATCATCCGCGGCGTCATCGGAAGGAAGCGGCGTGTTGCGCGCCGGCGGAGCGGCAGGCAGGGGAGGCGAGGAGAGCCCGACCGCATCCTTCAGCTCCGCGTCGATGACGGCGAGCGCCACCCTGGAGGGCTTTTCGGCGTCGTTGTCGCGCGGACCGAAGCGGTCGGCGGAGGGCGCCTTTGCCAGGAGCGTCGGGATCGCCTTCGCGACCTCATGCGCAAAGCGCGAATCCGAGGGCTGCCCCGGTACGACCGCTACCTGTTCCGGCAGCGCGGCGACTCGGTCGGACCGCGTGGCGGAGAGCGCCCCGGCGCCGGCAAAGGCCACGCGCGCCGACTTGACCGAAGCGGCGGCGGCGAGGCGGGAGCGGATGAAATCGGACCCGCGCCGATGCGCGTCGGGCCCTATCTTGGCGGCTTTTTCGCCGAAACGCGCCGAAAGCGGCACGCTGAACTCCGGCTGCCCCGCGCGGGCAGCCGCCGTCACCCGGCCGGATTTTCCGCCGGCCGCCGCGGATGCGATCCGCACCCTTGCCGCCGGTCCTGCATGCGAGGCGGGAGCCCCATGCCTGGCGAATGTCTGGCGCAGCTTGTCGCCTACATGCTCGATGCGGTGCGCGGGATCGAAGAGAGCGACCGCGCCGGGCGCGAACGTGCTCTCGGGCAGAAGGGTCGGCGTCGAGGAGAGCGACGTCTCCATCTTGTGGACCGCCGCCACTGTCGCGAGCGACCAGCCCGCGAGCGCGACGCCCAATCCAAGCACCGCGGCAGCGGAAACCAGCCAGCTTGTCCGTATCGAGGGGAGTTCAAGGTTCCCGCGGGGAAAATCGTCCCAGACCGTGTCGCTTGCGAACGCCATACCAGCCAATCGTATCTTACTCACTACACGCAGACCGCCGGCGTCCGCCGCCCTCGCGACCCATCGCGGAGGCAGGGTTGGCCAGACGCCTCGGCGCCAGCCATCCATGGCCGGTTCGTCTAAAATTATCGACAAGCTTGGTTAACCAATCCCTTTGCTCGGCGCCCATTTTTCATTTGTCGAGAAAGGGCCCCTCTCTCGCGACCATCTGCGTGGTTAATACCTCATTCCCTCCAAGGCAAGTCTTCGCCGCCTCCCGCGCCGGCCGAATGCCGGTAAAGTAAACGACAGCAACGCTGCCAGATCATTGCCTCGCGGACCGCGCTGGCGATAGCGTCGATTGCCGTCGAAGCTTCGACTACACTCATCGATGGACAATCGCTCGCCCCGGCTGACCTCCATCATCCGTCCGTTATGCCGACGGAGACGGCAAGAATGGGGCAAAGCGCGACAACATCTTGCCTCGGCAATTTTTCTGGGACGGCCGCGCAGGCTGGAAAAAAGTGCCTGCGCATCTCTGACGAGCGCACCCTCACCAATATTCGGAGACGCTCGCGCCCTCGAACATCTCGGCGATGCGGCGGCGCGTCCCTGGCGTGGTCATTTCCGGCAGATCGTCGATCGCGAAGAAGCCGCTCTCGGCGATTTCGCGGTCCGGCGCCTTGGCGGCGTGCTGGCGGAATTCCTCGACCAGGAAAACGGCTACGTGGTCGCGGGGACTTGCGTGCCGGTTGAAATGCAGCGAGCGGAGGAGGGGAGGGGCAAGCAGCTGGAAATTGCCCTCTTCGGCAAGCTCGCGGGTGAGCGCCTGGACCGCGGTCTCGTTCGTTTCCACGCCGCCGCCCGGCAAATGCCAGCCGGGTACGTAAGTGTGACGGATCAAGAAGACCCTGTGCCCGTTAGGATCATGGACAATGGCGCGGACGCCGAGTGTCATCGGCCGAGTGAGAAGAAAATATCCGTGGAAGAACCGTGCCCGGACGCCTGGCCATCCGGTCTGGCGCAACCCGCCCTCGCTCATATCGGCCGCTCGCCCGTAAAGGGCTGGCACGAGGGAGCCGCGTGGCGTAAGGATTTATGATGTTTCGGCTGGCGCATATTTCGGACGTCCATCTGGGGCCCCTGCCCGATGTAGATTACCGCGAACTCGCATCCAAGCGAATTACGGGCTACGTCAACTGGCAACGCAATCGCCGCCGCCATATGCGCGATTCCATCCTCGACGCGATCGTCGGCGACATGAAGGCGGCCGACCCCGATCACATTGCGGTCACGGGCGATCTCGTCAATCTGGCGCTCGACCGGGAAATCGAGATGGCGCGGCTATGGCTGGAGATGCTGGGCTCGCCGCACGACGTCTCCATCATTCCGGGCAACCACGACGCCTATGTGCCGGGGGCGCTCGACAAGGCGTGCCGGGCGTGGAGCGCCTGGATGGTCGGCGACGCCCAGAAGCCGATGCGGGATTTCCGCCACCACTTTCCCTATATGCGCGTGCGCGACGACATCGCGTTGATCGGCGCCTCGTCCGCCCGCGCGAGCGCGCCGTTCATGGCGACCGGCTATTTCCGCGCAGCGCAGGCGGCGAGGCTCGGCGCGCTGCTCGAGCGGGCCGGCAAGAAGGGTCTCTTCCGCATCGTCATGATCCACCACCCGCCCGTGCGCGGCTCTGCCGCCGCGCACAAGCGGCTGTTCGGCATATCGCTGTTCCAGCGGACCGTCCGCAGGCATGGGGCGGAACTCGTGCTCCACGGCCATACGCATGAGCCGACGCTCTACCGCATCGCCGGCCATGGCGAGGATATACCAGTCGTGGGGGTCGCTGCCGCGGGCGAGGCTTTCGGCTCGCGGCGGCCGCTGGCGCAGTACAATCTGATCGACATCGACCGCGACGGCAAGGAATGGACAATCCGGCTGACGCGGCGGGGCGTCACCGGGCCGACGGCGACGGTCACGGAGATCTCGTCCGAATATCTGTCGCCGCACGCCTCGCCGAAGATGCTGTTGCGGGCCTAGGCTAGCCTAACTCGGCAATCCGGTCCCAGAAATAGGCGGCGGCGAAGGCAAGGCCGACCAGCGCGCCGGCGATCACCAGCAGCACGCCATGCAGGAAAGCTCGCCAGCCATGGCGCGGGCGATAGATGCTGCCCCATTTCGCGCGCGCCGCGATGCGCGCCACCGGCTCGACGGTGCCCTCGAGCAGGCGTTGGCGCTCGACCATGCGCTCGGCGATATAGCGCGTCACCTGGTCGGCGACCGGCTTGATCTCGGGCGATTCGGCAAGCACGGTCCGCCCGAGCCTCGTATCCGCCAGGAAGCGGTAGGTGCGGCGGTCGCGTCCGAGCGTGACATGGCTGATGGCGTCGATCCAGAGCCTCGGCTGCAGGCCCGACGAAATCGCGAAGTCGAACCAGTCGTTCTCCGCCGGAACGGCGTCGAAGATCGGCTTCAGTTCCTGTGCCAAAAGCTCCAGCCGCACGCGGCTCGCCTCGCGGATCTCGACGACGACGTCGTCGCGATCGGCTGCCGCGCTCTTCACTTCGCGAATGGCGTCCGAAAGCCGCCGCGCCTGATCGATGGACGTTACGCTGGCTTCGGGATCAGCCATGAGGAAACTCCGCAGCACACAGTTAATGCTTCATTAACATAGCGCTGCGGGGTTTTCCACGATGTCAGCACGGTTTGCCTCCCCTTTGAACGGAGGTCGGGCAGCCGCAAGGCGGCTGTCCGGGTGGGATGGATTCGGTAGAGCGGGGCCTGATGCGTCGAGGGTCAAATAGCAGGGGAGGGGACCCGTCCTCTTGAGAGAGAACATCATTGGCATGTTGCGCCACCCCACCCGCCTCGCGGAGCCTGTCCTCGGGCCGGCCGAAGGTCGGACCCGGGGGCTCGGCACCCCTGCCAGGGAGGACGATCGCATATGGGAATACCCCCACCCCTAACCCCTCCCCACAAGGGGGAGGGGGACTTTGCTCCGGCGCCGTATGGCGCAAATTTCGACGATTTTAGCTGGGAAAGTGATGTCGGCGTCTCCCTCCCCCTTGTGGGGAGGGGACAGGGGTGGGGGTAAGAAGCCACGCAAATTCCATATGCGATTGCCCTGCCCTGCCAGGCGGAGGTGGCCCCCACGGGTCCGGCCTTCGGCCGGCCCGAGGACAGGCTCCGGGCCGGAGGGGGTGGAAACCATGGCCGATTACCTGGCTCAAGGGCGAGGGAGGTCCGAGACGCTCAGGCGCCTTTCCCCACGATCCGGTTCGCGGCGGATACCACGGCTTCGAGCGAGGCGCCGACGATATTCGTGCTGATGCCGGCGCCGAAGATGCGTCCGCCCGGATATTCCATTTCCGTATAGGAGATCGCGGCGGCGTTGGAGCCGCGCTGCATGGAATGCTCGGAATAGTCGAGAACCGAGAGCGGAACGCCGATGTGGCGCGAAAGCGCGTCGACGAAGCCGTCGATCGGCCCGGTGCCGGTGCCCGTGATCGTCATTTCCTTCCCGCCGTCGATGATGGTCGCCTCGACGATCCTCTGGCCCCTGATCTGCGTGGGGAAGGTGCGGTGCTCGACGAATTTGAGCCGCGCGCCGGGCTGGTCGACATAGAGCTTCAGGAATTCCTCGTAGATGCGCTTCGAAGGCAGTTCCTTGCCCTCGGCGTCGGTGATCGCCTGGATCGCCTGGCTGAACTCGACCTGCAGGTTGCGCGGCAGGTTGAGCCCGTAATCCGCCTGCAGGATATAGGCGATGCCGCCCTTGCCGGATTGCGAGTTGATGCGGATGATCGCCTCGTAGGAGCGGCCGACATCCTTCGGGTCGATGGGCAGGTAAGGCACTTCCCAAAGCGGGCTGTTGGCCGTCTTGGCGGCTTTCATCCCCTTGTTGATCGCATCCTGGTGGGAGCCGGAAAAAGCCGTGTAGACCAGTTCGCCGACATAGGGGTGGCGCTCCGGGATGCGCAGTTGGTTCGAATATTCGTAGATATCCTTCATCCGGTTGATGTCGGAGCAGTCCAGCATGGGGTCGACGCCCTGCGTGTACATGTTGAGCGCGAGCGTGACGATATCGACGTTGCCGGTGCGCTCGCCATTGCCGAACAGCGTGCCCTCGACGCGGTCGGCGCCTGCCATCAGGCCAAGTTCGGTGGTGGCGACGCCGGTGCCGCGATCGTTGTGCGGATGCAGCGAGACGATCAAATTCTCCCGGTTGTCGAGATTGCGGCACATCCACTCGATGCGGTCGGCATAGGTATTGGGCGTCGCCATCTCGACGGTGGACGGGAGATTTATGATGAGCTTGTTCTCAGGCGTCGGCCTGACGATCTCCGCCACCGCGTTGCAGATCTCCAGCGCCACCTCGAGTTCCGTGCCGGTGAAGCTTTCCGGGGAATACTGGAAGCGGTAGCCACCGCCCGCCCGCGCCGCCATGTCCGTGATCATCTTCGCCGCATCGGTGGCGATCTGCTTGATGCCGGCGACATCCTTCTCGAACACAACGCGCCGCTGCAACGCGCTGGTCGAATTGTAGAAATGCACGATCGGAGTCTTTGCGCCCTCGAGCGCTTCGAACGTGCGCTGGATCAGCTCCGGCCGGCACTGCACCAGCACCTGCAGGTCGACATCGTCGGGGACATCGCCTTCCTCGATGCACCAGCGGGCAAAGTCGAAATCGGTCTGCGAGGCCGACGGGAAACCGACCTCGATCTCCTTGAAGCCCATGTCCAGCAGAAGCTGGAACATGCGCGCCTTGCGGTCATGCCCCATCGGGTCGATGAGCGCCTGGTTGCCGTCGCGCAGGTCTACCGAGCACCAGATCGGCGCATGGTCGATGACCTTGTCCGGCCAGGTGCGGTCGGGGAGCGAAATGGTGGGGTAGGGCTGGTATTTGCGGGCGGCGTCCGGCATGCCCTTGGCGCGAACGATCTTCTCGTGCTGATTCATCTCTTACCTCCGGCGCGCGGACCTACGGCTCCAGCGTCGCCTTATGATCTTGCTTGAACGGTTCTGTGAAGGAGCGTCGGCGTCGCATCGACCGCCGGGTGCTCCTGTTCAACGAGCCCGACGGTCGCCGATAAGGCCGAGAAGACGCAGCGTCGAGGAAAGCGCGCGGACCGCCGCCGTCGCGGATGCGGCGGACGAGGAAAAGGGCAGGGCGCGGCGCGTGTGCATGGTGGCTTTCAATAGCCAAGCGGATGAAGCCTTGCAAGGAAAAAGGCCGAAGGCCGCCTTTCGGATGCTGGCAAAATGAGTCCTTTCACCTCGGCAAGCCATTGAAGAAAAAGGTCTTGCCGTCGGCCGCTCTGCTCCGGCGCCAAACCGGGCGACGCGCGTCGGAAGCCAGTGAAAACGTGGACAGGATTGCGCCTGCCAGCCTCTCGAGACGGCGGTCTCGGGCGATTCCGCATTTTCTTGTCGTTGTTTTTATCCACGCCTTTTGGGCCTCGCTTATCCTTGGCCGCAGTTCCTCCCGCGGGAACACCTGTCGCGACGGTGATTGCGTGGGGAGGGACCGGCGCTTCCGGCGGTGGGTTAACGTGACCCGGGCTGATAGGAGGCGGCTGTCGATCTCGAAGGAGACGGCAGTCGAAAAAACGCCGGCGGGCGCGGTATGTCGCCGTGTCAGTCATTAATAATTGAGAGGCATGGCCTCGCGCCCGCTTCCCAGTTCTTTGACAATGGCCAGACGGTGGAAACCGGGCGTGGCGAGGATGGCGCGCGACCTATCTCCCCCCTTGTGGGGGAGAAAGAGATTTCAACACTTAGCAAAGCAGGCCGAAGGCCGAAAGCGCCGGCTAAGTGTTAGAAATCGCAAGAGAGGGGCTATTCATGCAGCCGGCGATCAATACCCCTCACCAAGTTCGCCCAGCCGCTCGGCTCCGCCTCGCGGGGGCTCCCTATCCTCTCCCACAAGGGGCGAGGAAGGGCTCAAGCCGCCTTCCTGAAACGGTCGCGGTCGTGCGGCGCGGCGTAGTCGAGTTCCGGGCCCTTCGGCACGATGCGCGTCGGGTTCACCGTCGGGTGGCTTTCATAATAATGGTGCTTGATGTGGTAGAGGTTCACGGTCCCTGCCACGCCCGGCACCTGGTAAAGGTCGCGCAGGTAATTCGACAGGTTCGGATAATCCGCTATCCTGCGCAAATTGCACTTGAAATGGCCGAAATAGACCGGGTCGAAACGTAC
>JBQCFH010000555.1:0-2024 GCA_051959385.1 Rhizobiaceae bacterium
CCGCCCGAGAAACAGAATTGATTCCATTTGGATGCAACTCGCTCTAGCATGGCGAAGCAGAATTCAAAGCCGGCGCGTTCCGGGCGGCGGCAATTCGCGGAAACTGCCGCCCAAAAGCAAGATCACCCCGGCGCGCGCGGCAGGTAGATATTCTGGAAGCGCTGGCGCAGCGCCTCATCGAGCGTGCGGGAGATATGGCGCGGGAAATAGGAGGCGAGGATGCGCTTCTTTTCCTCGACCGCCTTCGAGAGCAGGTCGGGCTTGCCCTTCTCCGCCCATTCCTTCGGGCTGTAGCGGTCGGCGACCGCCGGATAGAAATATTCCCGCTGCATGAGCTGCAGCGTCTGGCCATGGCCGAGATAGTGGCCGGGGCCGTTCAGGCAGACGTCGGCGATCGTGTCGACCGACAGCGCCTCCTCGCTCACTTCGATGCCGCGCACGCAACGCAGGCACTGGCCGAGCATGTCGTTGTCGGCGATCAGGCTTTCCAGGCAGAAGCCGAGCAGCGAGGCATGCATGCCGGCCGATTCATAGATCAGGTTCAGGCCGGAGAGGCCGGCCATGACGTTGGTGATGCCTTTCTCGTAGCCGGACTGGATGTCGGGCAGCTTGGAATCGGCCATGCCGGCGGCCGAGCCACCCGGAAGGTCGTAGAACTGCGCCATCTGTGCGCAGGCGGCGGTGAGAAGCGCCTGTTCGCCCGAGCCGCCCGACATGGCGCCGGTCCTCAGATCGGAAACGAAGGGCCAAGTGCCGAAGATCGCCGGATGGCCGGGCTTCAGCGCGTTGACATAGACCAGCCCGACCAGCACCTCGGCGACGGCCTGGACGATGGCGCCCGCAATCGCGGCGGGCGCAGTGGCGCCGGCCTGCCCGGCCGAGAGCAGCAGGATCGGAATGCCGCCTTCGACGCAGGCTTCGAGCACGCCGCAGGCGTCCTCGGCGAATTTCATCGGCGGCACGACGAAGCAGTTGGAGTTGGAGACGAAAGGCCGGGCACGGAATTTCTCTTCCCCGCCGGCGATCATGTAGAGCATCTCCAGCGCAGGAGCGACGTTCTCGCGCACGGTGAAGCTCGTGCCGATATGCTTCGATGTCCCGGTCACGCAGGCGTAGAGCGTGTTGAAATCCATGTCGAGCGGATCGGGGATGTCGCGCGGCACCATCGGGCGCTGGAAGAAATGGATGTTGTCCATCAGGTCGACGATGCGCGCCGCGTCGTAAATATCCTGGAGTTTCGATTCGCGGTACTCGCGCTTCTGGACGTCGACGACATGCACCGCCGCGCCCGCGGTGCCGTAGTGCACCCGCCTGCCCTGCACGACCATGTCGTGCTTCGGATCCTGGCCGTGGAGCGTGAACCGGCGCGCGGCGTTCCTGATCGTTTCGAGGACGAGGTTGCGCGGAAAGCGCAGGCGCCCGTCCGGCCCGAGCTCGGCGCCGACGCGCGTGCAGGCCGCGATGCAGGTGGGAATCGCGTTGGCGAAGCCGACGGTCTCGAGCACCGTCAGCACCGCCTCGTGGATGCGCTCGATGTCGTTTTCGCCGAGCGGCTTGTAGGTGCCGCCCTCCAGCCCGGCCCTTACGGGACGGATATCGTCGGAAAGCGGGGCGGCCCTCAGCGCCCTGCGCGCCTCGCGCCCGCCGGAGCGCCCCCGGGGCTGGCTTGTACGATTATCTGCGTCCGCGTCCGTGCGACCGGGCGCGGGCCTCTCCAACGCGGCTGGCATAATACGGCTCCATTTCCCAAACCCCTCCGCCACGGTCTTTTGCGCCTGTGTGCGGCGGGTTCGCTCCCACTCCGTGTGCGACTATGCAGCGGGGCGACCGACCGCGAATGTGCCACTCCCCGCCGCCGGATGTGCCAGCCTGCCCCTCCTTCCAACCGGTCAGGCGGCGGCGGGACGGCGGCCGGCGGCGGTCGCGAGCGCGCGAATGCCCGGCTCGATGTGTTGCAGCGCGATCGAAGAAATGCCGAGGCGCATGAACTGCGTGTGCCTCTCGCCGCGGGCGAAGAAGCGCTT
>JBQCFH010000556.1:0-14817 GCA_051959385.1 Rhizobiaceae bacterium
GTCGCGATAGGCATCGTCGGCGGTGATCGTGGCGAAGCGCGCATCCGAGGAGGGTTTGACGATCCGCTCGATCGCCTCGTCCATGTCGACGAAGGCATAGCCCATCCGCTTCATCAGCGTGATGACATCGTCGAGGAAATAGGGCGTGACGGTCAGATGCGCGTTCATGCCGAGGGCGTTCGGCTGATCGACCGAGACGTGGTGAAGCATCAGGATGGCGCCGACCCCGCCCATCAGCGGCTTCGCCAGAGGCGCCACGCCGCTGTAGCGCACCATGTTCATGGCCAGCTTCCGCAGCGCTTCGTTCCTGTCGATCATTCCTTCACCTTTTGCGGCTAGGAGTCGGCCTGCGGCCAGGACACCGCTCCTTGGTTGCATCTTAGCGCACCAAGGATTGAGTTATGGTTGACACGACGGAGCGCTTTTTCCCGAGCCGGGCGACGCAGGACGCGACGGCAATGGAAGGCAAAGCGTTCGACGGCGAATTCACGTTCTCGGCCGAGCCGGTCTCACCCGGCCTGATGAATGCTTATGCGCGCCTCGCCGCCTCCGCGCCCACGGGGCCCGCGCAGCGCCCGGAATGGCTGGAGGCCTGGTCGCGGAACGTCAATTCCGACTGCATCTTCGTTCTTGCCCGCCATGGCCATGATCTTGCCTTCGCCATGCCGCTCGAAATCGTGCGCGAAGGCGCATTCCGCCTCGCACGCATCGCCGGCGGCAGCCACGCCAACGGCAACTTCTTTGCCGCCACACAGGCGTTCCGCGACATGCCGGAACGGGACAAGCGGCTGGCTGAGGGCCTCCGCGCCGTGGCGGCCTTGCGGCCGGCGATCGATATGATTGCGCTCGAGCGGCTGGCGCCTGGCCTTGACGGCCAAAGCAATCCGCTCGCCGCCCTGCCCCATGCGGACAGCCCGAATGTTGCGCTGGCGGCAGACCTTGCCGGCGGGTTCGAGGCGCTCGTCGACCGGATGAGCGGCAAGCGCAAGCGCAAGAAGTACCGGGCGCAGCTGCGCAAGTTCGAGGCGGCCGGCGGCTATCGCTGCATTCGGGCCGATACGCCGGACGACGCCATGCGCCTGCTTTCGGCCCTGTTCGCGATGAAAGAGGCGCGTTTCCGGAAAATGGGCGTGGCCGATGTATTCGGGCCGGCCGAGATCAAGGCGTTCTTCGATGATCTCTTCTGCACGGCGCTGGAAGGTCGCGAGCCGAACTTCTTCCTCAGCGGCCTCGAAGTCGGCGGCAAGCTTCGTGCGGTAGCCGCCTACAGCCGCACGGGCGAACGCATCGTCTGCGATTTCGCCTCTTTCACCGAGGACGAGCTTTATGCTGCAAGCCCGGGTGAATTCCTCTTTTTCCACGACATCGAACAGGCTTGCGCGGCGGGGCTCAAGGTCTTCGACTTCAGCGTCGGCGACGAACCCTATAAGCGCGCCTGGTGCGAGATTGAGACAAGGCAATTCGACGTGCTGGTGCCCCTGACGGCGAAAGGGCACGCCGCGGCGGCGCTGAAGCGGGCGAAGGCGCGGGCGAAGGGCTTCGTCAAGAACAACCCCGCCGCCTGGCGGCTGGCGCGGCTGGTCCGGGCCAAGGCGGCAGCGAGGCCGAAAGCAGCCGTCCAGGACGAAGCTTCGGACTGACTTCCGATGGCTCAGGCAGCGGAGCGGTCCGGCACCGGCGGATGCGTCGGCATATGTCCGGACGGTGTGACGAGGATGAGGTTGCCGTAGCCGCCGGCTTCGAGCGCAGCCGCTGCCTCCGCCACGTTCTCGTCGCCGGGCTCTATGGCGCTGACCAGTACCTCCGAACCGTCCGCTACGAGGCGGCGGATGCTTCCGGGGTCGGCCGGCCCGCATTCGACAACCACGACATCATAGGCCGTGGTCAGCGAATTCAGGATGATCGGCAGGCGGTCCACCGCCCGCATCGCCCGCTCCGGATCGGCGGTGCCGGACGGCATCACGTGGCAATCCGAGTAAAGATCGGCATGGATCACGTCCGTGAACTGCGCCTCCGAGGCCAGCAGGTTGGTGACGCCGGGATAGGAGCTGCTCTCCAGCATCGGCATGGACGCGGCCCCTGAAGCGGTCAAATCGAGGAGCAGGACCCGCAGGCCGGCATCTGCAACCTCTCGCGCCACCAACACCGAAGCAGCGGCGGCTTCGTCGCCTTCGGGCGAAACGAAGATCGCCCGCGACGCGCCGCCCGCGATCAGCCTCTCTGCCGCCCGCTCGACCGAAACGCCGTCCAACTCACCGCCGGACTTTTCCGCTCCGACGGCCGTGAAAGCCGGATCGCGCCGGCGTGCCGCCTGCGGCATGGCGATTTCCGTTACGGGCCGGAAGTCGGCGCCGCGCGCCGCGCGCATGGCGCGGCCGGAGAACAGTTCCTGCAGCAGCGTGATCACCGCCATGACGAGGACCGAGGCGACGAAAGCGGCCACGACGATCGGGATGCGCTTCGGGAAATAGGGCACGGCGGGAACGGTGGCGCGGGAAAAGATGCGCGCATCGACCGGCAGATAGTTGTGGTTGCGCCGGGAGGACGCCTCGCGGTAGCGGGTGAGATAGGACTCCAGAAGATCGCGCTGCGCCGCGGCTTCACGTTCGAGCGCCCGCAATTCGACCTCCTGCTGGCCCGCGCGCGAGGATTCGGCCTTGGTCTTGTTGAGATCGTCCAAGAGCTGCTGCTCGCGCAGCTTAGCCGTCTCCGCCTGCGTGTTGAGACCGGCCAGCACCTTCTCCGCCTCCGCGCGGATCTGGCGGTTCAAATCGGCGAGTTGCGAATTGAGCGCCTTCAGGCGCGGATGGTTCGGCAAAAGCGTCGTCGAAAGCTGCGCGATGCTCGCCTTGAGCTGCACCTGTTGTTCGCGCAGCCGCTGGATGAGGTCGGAGGAGAGCACGTCGGGCAGCGCGTCGAGCGAACCGCCGCTGGTGAGCGCCGCCTTGACGCTCAGCGCTTTCGCCTCCGCGGCAGCGCGGTCGGCGCGCACGCGCGACAGCTCGGTCGCCATCTGCGACAGCTGCTGGGTGATCAGCGCCGAATTGTTGTCGCCAAGGAACAGGTCGGAATGCGCCCGATATTCGGCGACCTTCGCCTCGGCTTCCTTCACCCGCTTGGTCAGGTCCTTGATCTCGGGCGCAAGCCAGCTCGTCGCATCGCTGTTCGATTCGAGCTTCGCGTCCTTCTGCACGGCGATATAGGTTTCCGCGATGGCGTTCGGCACGGCCGCGGCGAGCTTCGGGTCGGATGAGGAGAAGCCGATCACGATCACGCGCGATTTCTCGACGCGGTAGACGTCCAGCTTGTCACGCATTGCGCGCAGGACGCGTTCTTCCGCGGGGATCTCGCTCGGGTCGCTCTTCAGGCCGGCCAGCAGGAGCGCATGGCCGATCGCGCCGAGATGGCCGCCATTGTTGAACTCCTTGCGGGAGGCGAGGTTGAGCTGCTGGGCGACCTTCTTCAGCACCTCCGTCGAGGAGACGAGCTGCACCTGGCTCGTCACGCCCTCCTCGTCGAGCGTGGCGGAATCGGAATTCTGGCCTGCATCCGGCCGGGTGAAGACCGATTCCTGCGTCTCGATCAGGATCCGGGTTTCGCCTTTATATTGCGGGGTGGCGAGCACGGCGAAGGCGAGCGCCAGGCCCGTGACCGCGATGGCGACAATCAGGATGCGAAGCCAGCGCCGGGCGAGACTCGCGAAGAGAGCGCCCAGATCGACATCGACATCATTGGCGACGGATTGGATCCCCGACATGTAACGACTCCGATGGAGAGTCGAACGCTAAAACGATTATGGTAACCGCAGCGTTAAGATCGGGGTAATGAAGCGTTTTCCTTGATGAAGGAAAGGTTAAGCCCCTTCGTCCTCTTGTATCCTGCTTGCGCGCGCCGCGCGGCTTTACGCGCCGTTAACCTTAACGGGACGATAAGACCGGGCAGCGCCGGCGTTGCGGTCGGCCGTCGAAAATCACAGGTGCATGCCGGCTATGATGCGCTTCCACACGCTCCTTTGCGCCGCCCTCTTCCCGCTCCTGCTGGCGGCATGCTCCAGCTACCAGCCCGCGCCGCCGGCCATGCACGCTTCCCTCGAGCAGCCATATCTTCTCGATTCCGGCGACCGTATCCGCGTCACCGTGTTCGGCCAGGACGGGCTCAACAACACCTACAGCGTCAATCAGTCCGGCTACATCGCTTTCCCGCTCGTGGGCTCGATCCCGGCGCGCGGCCACACCGTCAAGCAGATGGAGGCGGCCATCGCTGCCAAGCTGCGCCAGGGCTATATCCGCGATCCGGATGTCACCGTCGAGGTCGACCGTTACCGGCCCGTCTTCGTGATGGGCGAGGTCGGGGCCGCCGGGCAGTATTCCTACGTTCCCGGCATGACCGCGCAGAAAGCGATTGCGGCCGCCGGCGGCTTCTCGGCCCGCGCCTACCAGGGCAATGTCGACGTGACCCGCACCGTCAACGGTAAGGTAATGACCGGTCGTGTAGTGATATCCGACCCGCTGCTTCCGGGGGACACGGTCTACGTGCGGGAGCGGCTTTTCTAGCAAAGCGGCGCCGGAGGGTTCCCAGAGGCTTCCACGCGCCGCCCGGAGACCGCGGTGGCCCGCAAGCTGCGCATCGTTCACTGCTTCCGCTCGCCGGTCGGCGGCATCTTTCGGCACGTCCGCGACCTGACCGACGCGCAGATCGCCTCGGGGCATGAGGTCGGCATCATCTGCGATTCGACGACTGGCGGCGATTACGAGGACCGGCTTTTCGACGAAATGCGCGACAAGCTCGCGCTTGGCGTCCATCGCACGCCCATGCAGCGCCATCTCGGTCCGGGCGACATCGTCGCCGCACTCAGGACCTACAAACTCATCAAACGGCTTTCGCCCGACATCCTGCACGGACACGGAGCGAAAGGCGGTGCCTATTCGCGGCTGTTCGGCACGCTGCAGCGTCTTTCCGGGCCGCGGCCCGGCCGGTTCTACTCGCCCCATGGCGGCAGCCTCCACTATGACGGCAGGACGGCGGCGGGGAAGTTCTTCTTCGCGCTCGAGCGGATCATGGACCGCCTTACCGACCATATTTTCTTCGTCTCGGACTACGAGCGGCGGACCTTCCTCGCCGAGATCGGCGCACCGAAGGCAGCCTCGAGCCTCGTCTACAACGGGCTGAGGTTGGACGAGTTCGAGCCTGTGCCGCTCGAAAACGATGCCGCGGATTTCCTCTTCATCGGCATGATGCGGGACTTGAAGGGACCCGACATCTTCATCGACGCGCTGGCGAAGGCGGAAGCGCGGCTCGGCCGGCGGCTGACCGCAATCATGGTGGGCGCCGGCCACGACCGCGACAAGTACATCCGCCAAACGGAGCGGCTGGGGCTTTCCGACCGCGTGCGCTTCCTCGATCCGATGCCGGCCCGCCGCGCATTCCCGCTTGCCCGCGCGATCGTCGTACCCTCGCGCGCCGAGGCGATGCCCTACATCGTTCTGGAGGCGCTCGCCGCCGGGATGCCGATGATCGCAACCGCCGTCGGCGGCATACCGGAAATCTTCGGCGACGGTTCATGCGCGCTGGTCAGGCCGGACGCGGAGGAACTCGCCGGACGCATGGCATTCGCGGTCGGCGATCCGGCCTGCTTCCGCGCCTCGATGCCCGGCGCCGCCGACCTCAAGGCGCGCTTTGGCGGCGACGTCATGGCGCGCAATATCGAGCGCGCCTATTTCGCTGCGCTCGGGCTCGCGGCGCAAAGCGACGTCCTCGCATTTGAAGAAAAGTCGATCGGTTAGTTCAAAGGTTTATTAGCCGCTTTCTGCTATCGCCATGGCGGACAGGTGGGCGAGCAACAATGAACGAAATCGATCCGTCGAGCCGCTTCTCGGCCGGCGCCATCCGCGCCTTCGACGACGGCAGCATCTATATGGGGCAGACGGGGGAGCTCAACCTCGTGGCCCGTCAGGTGGCAGCCCAATACCGGCGTGACACCATGTCCCCGGTCATGGTCAGCGGCGTGCTCAGGCTGATCGAGCTCGCATTGATCGCGCTTGCCGGGGCAGCAACCTATCTTCTGCACTTCGGCATGACGCCGCCTTCGTTTCAATATCCCGCCGTCGTGCTCAGCGGTTCGCTTCTGGCCGTCGTCCTCCTCGAATTCGCCGACGCATACCAGATGCCGGCGGTCCGGCGGCCGCTCGCCAATTTCGGCAAGCTGCTGATCGTATGGGCGGGGGCGTTCGCCCTACTGGCGCTCGCCGGCTTCCTGCTGAAGGTGTCGCAGGAATTCTCCCGCGCCTGGTTCGGCGAATGGTTCGCGTCCGGCCTCGTCGCGCTCCTGGCGCTTCGCCTCGTCGTTTCACGGCTGATGCGGCGCTGGGCGCGGAACGGCACGATGGAGCGGCGCGCCGTCATCGTCGGCGGGGGCGTCGAGGCGGAAGGGCTGATCCGTACGCTGGAGCAGCAGCCATTCAACGACATCCGCATCTGCGGCATCTTCGACGACCGCGACGAACGGCGCTCGCCGCCGCTCGTCGCCGGCTATCCCAAGCTCGGCAACATCCTCGAGCTCATCGAGTTCGCCCGCATCGCGCGTATCGACATGCTGATCGTGTCGCTGCCGATGACTGCGGAAACGCGCGTGCTCTCGATGCTGAAGAGGCTCTGGGTGCTGCCGGTGGACATTCGGCTCTCGGCCCATTCGAACCGGCTGCGCTTCCGTCCGCGCGCCTATTCCTTCATCGGCTCTGTGCCGATGCTCGACATTTTCGACAAGCCGATCAACGACTGGGACTCGGTTGCGAAGCGCGCCTTCGACATTCTCTTCAGCCTGATCGGCATCCTGCTCTTCTCGCCTGTCATGGCAGCGGCGGCCATTGCCATCAAGCTGGAGAGCAAGGGGCCGGTAATCTTCCGGCAGAAGCGCCACGGCTTCAACAACGAGATCATCGAGGTCTACAAATTCCGCTCGATGTATATCGACCAGTGCGACCCGACGGCGCGCAACGCAGTGGTCAAGAACGATCCGCGCGTCACCCGCGTCGGCCGGTTCATCCGCAAGACCTCGATCGACGAGTTGCCGCAATTCTTCAACGCACTGTTCGGCAGCCTTTCGCTGGTCGGCCCGCGCCCGCACGCGGTGTCTGCACAGTCCCACAACAAGCTCTACCACGAGGTCGTCGACGGCTATTTCGCGCGCCATCGCGTCAAGCCGGGCGTCACCGGCTGGGCACAAATCAACGGCTGGCGCGGCGAGATCGACACCGACGAGAAGATCAGGATGCGCACCGAATACGATCTCGCCTATATCGAGAACTGGTCGCTCTGGTTCGACCTCAAGATCCTGCTCCTGACGCCGATCCGCCTGCTCAACACGGAAAACGCGTATTGAGCGCGGTCAGCCACGAGGTTCCGCACTATGCGGTAAATGCCAAGCTGATCGCGCTGATCGTTTCCGGCGCGGTCTTCCTGGGCGTTTTTCTCTCCGGCTTCGTCATCGACGAACCGGCGCCCTACGACCTCTACATGTCGGCGCTGATGGTGGTGTGGGCGCTGTTCGGCCTGCGCATCTCGCGCGGCATCGCGCCTTTGGTAGCGCTCCTGATCGTCTTCGACATCGGCGGCCTGATCGCCATGACGCAGATGGCGGAGCTTTACCAGACGCCGTTCTATCTGGCCGTTTCCTTCTTCCTGTCCTTCACCGCGATCTTCTATGCTTCGGTGACGGAATCCCGGCCCGATCTCTACCGGCTCATCTTCACCGCCTGGGCTGCTGGCGCAGTGGTCACGGCGCTTCTTGGCATATTGGGCTACTTCCACGCCTTCCCCGGCGCCGAGATGTTCACCCGCTACAGCCGCGCCATGGGCGCATTCCAGGACCCCAACGTATTCGGGCCGTTCCTGGCGCTGCCGGCCGTCTATCTCCTGCACCGCATCCTTGCCGGGCCGCCGCGCAACCTGCCGCTCCTGGCGCTGCCGCTCCTCATCCTCGTGATCGGCATCTTCCTGTCTTTCTCGCGCGGCGCCTGGGGCGTGCTCGTCGCATCCTTCGCCATGCTGACGATGGTGCTCTACCTGCAGAGCAATAGCGGCCGTTTCAGGCTGAAGCTCACCGTCATGGCCATCCTGGCGGTGGCGATCGTCACGCTCTCCGTCCTCACCATCCTGCAGATACCGGGCATGGCGGAGTTCTTCCAGTCGCGCGCACAGCTCGAGCAGGACTACGACGCCGGCCAGTTCGGCCGCTTCGCCCGCTATGGATACGGCATCGCCATGGCGCTCGAACATCCTCTCGGCATCGGCGCGCTTAATTTCGGCCGCATCTTCGGCGAGGACACGCACGATATCTGGCTCAAGGCGCTGCTCGACTATTCCTGGCTCGGTTTCGCCTGCTTCCTGGCGCTGGTGCTGTGGACGCTCGCGGCCGGGTTCCGCATCCTGCTACGCAACCGGCCCTGGCAGCCTTATCTGCTTTGCGCCTATGTCGTCTTCGTCAGCCATATCGGCCTCGGCACGATCATCGACATCGACCATTGGCGGCACGTCTACATGCTGATCGGGCTGATCTGGGGCGCGATCGGACTTGAGCGCCGCCATCAACGCTCGCTCACGGTCGCTGCCCGGACGGTGTCCGGGGCGCCGGCCCGGCCTGCGGCAGCGCGACTCCCCAACGCCTAGGACGGCGAGCCCCTCCTTTTCGTCGAGCCGACGGCGCTTGCGCGATTTTTCCGCCCCCGTGGCGCCATCGGCGTGCTCTGCCCAATCCTGAATATGGACAAGCGCGCCCTTAGATGATGAAATCCATTGCACGTACGTACGAGACATCATTCAAGAAGGGGAACGAGGCGTATGAATCCTTTGAAAATCATGGGCTTGGCGGTCGCGGCGCTTTTCGCTGCCTACGTACCGGCCTTCGCGGCGACGCCGGCGGATACGGTCGTGATCGCCGACAAGATCGACGACATCGTGTCGCTCGACCCGGCCGAGAGCTTCGAATTCTCGGGCAATGACGCGCTCAACAACGTCTATGACCGGCTGATCGAGATCGATCCCACGACGATGAAGCTCAAGCCCGGCCTCGCCGAGAGCTGGAGCGTCGCCGACGACGGCAAGACCTACACGTTCAAGATCCGCCAGGGCCTCAAGTTCCACTCCGGCAATCCCGTCACCGCCGAGGACTGCGCCTGGTCGCTGCAGCGGGCGGTGAAGCTCAACAAGACGCCGGCCTTCATCCTCACCCAGTTCGGCTTCACGCCGGACAATGTCGGGCAGATGATCAAGGCGACCGGCGATCACGAGCTCCAGATCACCACGGACAAGGCCTATGCGCCCTCCTTCTTCTACAACATCCTGACCGCGATCGTCGCTTCGGTCGTGGACAAGAAGGAAGCGCTCTCCCACGAACAGAACGGTGACATGGGCTACAACTGGCTGAAGACGCATTGGGCCGCATCCGGCCCGTTCATGCTGCGCGCCTGGAAGCCCAACGACTCTCTCGTCCTGGAGAAGCCGGAAGGCTTCGACTATTTCAACGGCAAGGTGGCCATGCGCCGCGTCTATGTCCGCCACGTGCCTGAATCGTCGGCCCAGCGCCTGCTGCTCGAGAAGGGCGACATCGACATCGCGCGCCGCCTGACGCCGGGCGACGTCGAGGCCGTCTCGAAGAACCCGGACATCAAGGTCAAGGAAGAGGTGCGCGGACGCATCTTCTATCTCGCCGGCAACCAGAAGGACGAGATCTTGTCCAAGCCGAAGGTGATGGAAGCCATCAAATACGCCATCGACTATGACGGCATGGTCAACTCATTCCTGAAGGGGCAGATGAAGGTGCACCAGTCCTTCCTGCCCGAAGGCTTCCTCGGCGCCATCGACGACAATCCCTACAAGCTCGACATCGCCAAGGCCAAGGAGCTTCTCAAGGAAGCCGGCTATCCGAACGGCTTCGACGTGACGCTGTGGGTGCGCAACGATCAGCAGCGGCTCGACATGGCGCAGTCGATCCAGGCGACGCTCGGCCAGGCCGGCATCAAGGTAACCCTGAAGACCGGCACGGGAAGCGAAATCCTTGGGGATTTCCGCGCCCGTAAGCAGCAGCTGATCCTGGAAGCGTGGGGACCGGACTACCCCGACCCGCAGACCAACGCCTCCACCTTCGCCAGCAACGCCAACAATTCCGACGAGGCCAAGCTGACGGGCGTGCTGGCCTGGCGCACCGCGTGGGCCGCCAAGGAGACGACGCCGATGGTCGAGGCCGCGGTGGTCGAGAAGGACAGCGACAAGCGGGCGAAGATGTACGAGGACATGCAGCGCATGATGCAGAAGGATTCGCCCTTCGCATGGATGTTCCAGGAGATCGCGCAGAGCGCGATGCGCAAGAACGTCAACGGCTTCACCGCCGGCGGCGCGCTGAGCTCCGCCTTCTACTGGCCGGTGACGAAACAGTAGTGAGCTTTTGACCGGAACGCGACCTCTCATCCGCCTGCCGGCACCTTCTCCCCGCATGCGGGGAGAAGGAAGGCTGGCCGCAACGCCCGCGCCTCCCTCTCCCCGTCCTTCACGGGGACGGGGTAAGGCTGAGGGGCGGTTCGATCCAAGTCAAAAACGATCCAGGACATGACGCAGACAGAGAGCGCGACGCGTGACGGCGGGACGGCCTTGTCTGGGCAAGTGGCCGGCGGTCGGCGAAGCCCATGGCTTGCGGCGTCCTGGCGGCTGACGCAGACGGCGCTCAGCCTCATCATCACTTTCCTCGGCCTACTCTTCGTGACCTTCATCATCGGGCGGGTGATCCCGCTCGATCCGGTGCTTGCCATCGTCGGCGACCGGGCGACACACGAGCAATATCAGGCCGCCTATCATGCGCTCGGGCTCGACAGGCCGCTGATCGTCCAGTTCCTGATCTACATAAGGCAGGTCGTCACCGGCGATTTCGGTGTATCGCTGCTCACCGCGCGGCCGGTCATCCAGGACATTGCGGACACGTTTCCCGCGACGCTCGAACTGTCGACGATCGCCACCATCATCGGCGTCATCCTCGGCGTGCCGGCAGGCGTGCTGGCGGCTGTGCACCAGGGCCGCTGGGCCGTCCAGCTCAGCCGTTTCGTCGGCCTCCTCGGCTATTCCATGCCGGTGGTCTGGATCGGCCTGATCGCACTCCTGGTCTTTTACGGCGATCTCGGCTGGGTGGCGGGTCCCGGCCGGCTCGACGTTTCCTACCAGCTCAATTACGATCTCGACGTGGTGCACCGGACAGGCTCGCTCCTCATCGATTCCGCGCTCTCCGGGGCCTGGGACGTGTTCCGCAACGCGCTCAGCCATATCGTCCTGCCGGCCTGCGTGCTCGGCTATTTCTCGCTCGCCTATATCGCGCGCATGACGCGCAGCTTCATGCTGGAGCAGCTCAGCCAGGAATACGTCACCACCGCCCGTGTGAAAGGGGTGCCGGAGCGGCGCGTGGTGTGGGTGCACGCGCTCGGCAACGCGCTCGTGCCGCTGATCACGGTCATCGCGCTGTCCTACGCCTATCTTCTGGAGGGGTCGGTGCTCACCGAAACGGTGTTCGCCTGGCCTGGGCTCGGGCTCTACATCACCAATGCGCTTTTTTCCGCCGACCTCAATGCCGTTCTCGGCGGAACGGTCGTGGTAGGCCTCTCTTTCGTCGGCCTCAACATCCTCTCCGACGTGCTCTACACGCTCGTCGATCCGCGCGCGCGCGCCGGATAGGAGGAGGATGTGACCGTCACCCCGCATTCCGCCGAGATCCCGCGCTGGCGCGCCTGGCTGACCACCGATACGCCCGGGTCGCGCGGCCAGGCCCGCGCGGTACAGGCCTACCTCGCCTGGCTCGGCTTCGTGCGCAATCCGCTCGCCGTCGTCGGGCTGGTCATCATCATCTTGCTCGTGCTCATGGCCGCGTTCGCGCCGCTGCTCGCAACCGACCCGCCAAACATCCAGCACCTGGCCGACCGGCTGAAGCCGCCGGGCTGGCAGGGCCACATCCTCGGCACGGACGAGCTTGGCCGCGACATCTGGAGCCGCGTCGTCTTCGGCGCCCGCACCACGCTCTATATCGTCGCGCTGGTGACGGTGACGGCGCCCGTTTTCGGCCTGATCGTCGGGACCGTCGCCGGCTATTTCGGCGGCTGGACCGACCGCATCCTGATGCGGCTTACCGACATCTTCCTCGCCTTCCCTCGCCTCATCCTGGCGCTTGCCTTCGTCGCAGCGCTCGGCCCCGGCGTCGAGAACGCCGTCCTTGCCATCTCGCTGACGGCATGGCCGCCCTATGCGCGCGTCGCCCGCGCCGAGACGCTGACCGTGCGCCGCTCCGACTACATTTCCGCCATCCGCCTCGTCGGCGCCGGATCGACGCGCATCATCCTCGGCCACATCATGCCGATGTGTCTTTCCTCCCTGATCGTGCGCGTCACGCTCGACATGGCCGGCGTTATCCTGATCGCCGCCGGGCTCGGCTTTCTCGGCCTTGGGGCGCAACCGCCGCTCGCCGAGTGGGGCGCCATGATCTCGTCGGGACGGATTTACCTGCTCGACCAATGGTGGGTCGCGACGATGCCAGGGCTGGCGATCTTCGTCGTCAGCCTCGGCTTCAACCTGCTCGGCGACGGGTTGCGCGACGTGCTCGACCCGCGGAGTGCACAGCGATGAGCACCCGGCCATGAGCGCGCCTCTCCTGGAAGTGGATGACCTCCGCGTCCGCTTCCGCACGCGCACCGGCATCGTCGAGGCGGTGCGCGGCATCAGCTTCACGATCGGCCGCGAGCGGCTCGGCATCGTCGGCGAATCCGGCTCTGGCAAGACCATGACCGGCCGCGCCATCCTGCGCCTCGTCCGGCCGCCGGGCATGGTGGAGGCGCGGCGCATCGCGCTCCTGGGCACCGACCTGATGGGGCTGTCGGAGCGGCAGATGCGCAAGGTGCGCGGCGCCCAGGCCGCTATGGTCATGCAGGACCCGAAATTCTCGCTCAACCCTGTCATGCGGATCGGACGGCAACTGACGGAAGCGCTCAAGGTGCATGGCCGCATCTCCTCGCGCGAGGCGCGCAGCAAGGCCCTGGAGATGCTCGAGGCGGTGCAGATCCGCGATCCGGAGCGCGTCTACAAGGCCTATCCGCACGAGCTTTCGGGCGGCATGGGGCAGCGCGTCATGATCGCCATGATGCTGATCCCCGGGCCGGAACTCCTGATCGCCGACGAGCCGACCTCGGCGCTCGATGTGACGGTGCAGATGCAGGTGCTCGGCATTCTCGATGCGCTGGTCAGGGAACGCGGCATGGGACTCATTTTCATCAGCCACGACCTCAACCTCGTCGCGACATTCTGCGACCGCGTGCTGGTCATGTATGGCGGCCGCATCGTCGAGGAACTGGATGCGAAAAACCTGCAGGCTGCGCAGCATCCGTACACGCGCGGCCTGCTCAACTGCCTGCCGCGCATCGGCGGCGGCAAGGAGCCGCTGCCGGTACTGCAACGCGAGGCGGCATGGGCGGAATGAGCACGACGGCGGAGCGAGGCGCCGCGGGGCCGCCCATGATCGAGGTGGACGACCTCAACGTCCATTTCGGCGCCGGCCGAGGCGAGGTGCATGCCGTCAAAGGCGTCAACTTCCGCGTCGCCGCGCGAGAATCCTTCGGGCTGGTCGGCGAATCGGGTTCCGGCAAGTCGACCGTGCTGCGCGCCATCTGCGGGCTTGCGCGACCGAGCGGCGGAACGATCCGCATTGGCAGCGAGCCGGTCCGCGAGCCGCGCGACCGGACTTTCGCGCGGCGCGTGCAGATGGTCTTCCAGGACCCCTATGGCTCGCTGCATCCGCGCCACACGATTGACCGGGTGCTGTTGGAGCCGCTTGCCATTCACGGATTTGGCGACCGCGAGGAACGCGTCGTAAAGGCGCTCAAGGATGTGGGCCTCGGCCCATCTTTCCGCTTCCGCATGCCGCACCAGCTTTCGGGCGGCCAGCGGCAGCGCGTGGCGATCGCTCGCGCGCTGATCGTCGAGCCGGAGGTGCTGCTGCTCGACGAGCCTACTTCCGCGCTCGACGCCTCGGTGCAGGCGGAGATTCTCAACCTGCTTTCGAGGCTAAGGAGCGAACGGCACCTCACTTACCTCCTCGTCAGCCACAATCTGGCTGTCGTCGACCACATGTGCGAGCGGCTGCTCGTCATGAAAAACGGCGAGGCGCTGGAAAGCTTCAACTCCGAAGCGCTCGCCGATCGCAACGTGAAGACCGACTACACGCGCGCATTGCTGGAAGCGAGCGAAGGCTACGTTCGCGATACCGGCGCGTTTTTCGGCGCCTTTGCCAAAGACTAGAATAGAAGGCGTCCGATTCTCCCAAAGGCCCTCATCATGCGTTCAGTCGAGATCCGGTCCGAGCGTTTTCCGCTGGCGCGCGCCTTCACCATCTCGCGCGGCAGCAAGACGGAGGCGGAGGTGATCGTCTGCACCATCCGCGAGGGCGCTCATGCCGGTCGCGGCGAATGCGTGCCCTACGCCCGTTACGGCGAGACGATGGCGTCGGTTCGCTCCGCGATCGAGGACGTGAGCGTCCGGATCGCCGCCGGCATCGACAGGCAGTCGCTGCTCGGCGCCATGCCGGCGGGCGCGGCGCGCAACGCGGTCGATTGCGCGCTCTGGGATCTCGAGGCCAGGCTTTCGGGCCGCCCGGCCCATCTCGCCGCCGGAGAGCCGGCGATGCGCCCGCTGACGACGGCCGTAACCATTTCGCTCGGCTCGCCCGAGGAGATGGCGGCGGAGGCGCGCAGCCGCGCCGACCGGCCGCTCTTGAAGGTGAAGCTCGGTGCGGGCGATGTC
>JBQCFH010000557.1:0-9551 GCA_051959385.1 Rhizobiaceae bacterium
GTGCGGCGCTCCTCGTCCATGATGCCCATCTTCATCGTGTTGGGCGCCATGCCGAGCGCTTTCTCCACCCGGCCGAAGAGCTCGACGGCAAACGCCACCTCGTCCGGCCCGTGCATCTTCGGCTTCACCACATACATCGAGCCAGCGCGGGAATTTTTCCGCGCGCCGTTCGGCCCGATGTCGTGGAGCGCGATCAGCGCCGTGATCATGGCGTCCATGATGCCTTCCGGCGCCTCGTTGCCGTCGCGGTCGAGAATGGCGGGGTTGGTCATCAGGTGGCCGACATTGCGCACAAGCATCAGCGAGCGGCCGGGAAGGACAAGCTTCGATCCGTCCGGCGCGACATATTCGCGGTCGGCGTTGAGGCGCCGGGTCACCGTCCTGCCACCCTTCTCGAAGATTTCGACCAGATCGCCCTTCATCAGGCCGAGCCAGTTGCGGTAGACGGCGACCTTGTCCGCCGCGTCGACGGCGGCAACCGAATCCTCGCAGTCCTGGATGGTGGTCATCGCCGCTTCGAGCACGACATCGGCGATGCCGGCCTTGTCGGTCCTGCCGATCGGATGCTTGCGGTCGAGGACGATCTCGACATGCAGGCCGTGGCGCTTGACGAGGACCGTCGCGGGCGCGGAGGGATCGCCCGCATAGCCGGCAAACTGCGTCTTGTCGGCCAGGCCTTTCTCGCCTGCGGCCGTCTTCACCTTAAGCGTGCCGTCCGCAATCGAGATGCCCTCCGCCTCTTTCCAACTCGCCCCATCGAGCGGCGCGCTCTCGTCGAGGAAATCGCGGGCCCAGGCGATCACCTTCTCGCCGCGCTTCGGATTGTAGCCCTTGCCCTTCTCCGCGCCGTCCGTCTCGGGGATGGCGTCGGTGCCGTAGAGCGCGTCGTAGAGCGATCCCCAGCGGGCGTTCGCCGCGTTCAGGGCATAACGCGCATTCATCACCGGGACAACGAGCTGCGGCCCGGCGACGACCGCGATTTCCGGATCGACGTTTTCCGTCGTCACGGCAAAATCCGGGCCTTCGGGCAGCAGATAACCGATCCCGGAGAGGAACTCGCGGTAGGCGGCGAGATCGGACGGCGCGCCGTGCTCCTTGTGCCAGGCGTCGATCCTCGCCTGCAATTCGTCGCGGCGGGCGAGCAGCGCCCGGTTCTTCGGCGCAAGATCGTAGACGATGGCCGAGAACTCCTTCCAGAACCGCGCCGGATCGACGCCCGTGCCGGGGATCGCTTCGTTGACGACGAAATCATGCAACGCGCGGGCGATTTGCAGTCCGTCGATCCCGACGCGTTCATTCATGTGACTTCTCCAGGCAGATTTCTCGGCGATATTCATGGGCATGGCTTCAATCACGATGTCGCAAGAGGGTCAATTCATCGGAAGTCAAAGCCCGGCTTTGAATCCGGACCGACAGGCTGCACCACCGTTATCGCGTTCGAGTTGATCGGTCGGGAGCGGCCGCTACGCCGCGATGCGCGGGCGGCCGGACGCGGTGGCGACGATACGCGCCTCGACGAACATGCGCCTTCCCTCGACGGTGGAGGCATGGAACTCCTTCGCGACGTCGATCTCGGCATCGTCCGCGCCCGCCTGCAGCGCGCGGGCGGCGGCAATGGCGCGCGCCTCCTTCTCAGCCGCCGCGACCGCCGGCTCCTCTTCGTCGAAGTCGATCATGGTTTCCCCGCAGGCGAGCCGGAAGACGCCTTCCTCCGGCTGGCTGACGCGGGCTTCGGCCGTGACGCGCACCTGACC
The DNA here is from genome assembly GCA_051959385.1 of Rhizobiaceae bacterium. Taxonomy (GTDB): domain Bacteria; phylum Pseudomonadota; class Alphaproteobacteria; order Rhizobiales; family Rhizobiaceae; genus Mesorhizobium_L. The sequence goes on from JBQCFH010000557.1 coordinate 1,755, forward strand.
GACGACGGCGCCGAGCGCGTTGGCGACATCGGCGTCGTCGGGCACGATGCATTGGTTGCCGAGAAGCGGCGGCAGGCCGGCATAATGGAGCGACGCGGAAGCGCCGAGCCCAATCACCGGCCGGTCGAGCGCGACGGTCAGCCCGACAATGCCTGGCCGCGCGTCCACCGCGCGCTGCACCAGCGCGTGCGCGACCGTCGCCGCGCCGTCCAGCCCGTCCTCGGTGAACGCCGTCTCCAGGATGCATTCGGCCGACCAGCGGGTCACCGCGCGCAGGACGCGTTCCGAAATCGCCTCCGGCGACGCCGCGATCGCCTGGCCGTTGGCGTCGCGCCTGCGGGCGAAAAGCTCCGCGCCAAGTCGAGCGGCTTCCGCGTCCCAGTTCGCCTGCCGGTCGAGGACATGGGCGGCGTCGGACGGCGTGAAGCCGACGATATGCACCAGCCCGCGCGCGACGAGGCGATTCAATGTGGCGCCCTGCGCGTTCGAGGCGAGCAGCGTGTCGAGCGGCCGCGGTTCGCTCTTCACCTCCTCATAGAGCCGCGCTTCGGGCCGGCTGAGCCCGGCGGCCAGCCTTTCCGGCACGCCGGTCCGAAAGGCGAAGCGGCCGTCGAGGCGGCTGGGGTTCGGCGCCCGCAACTGCCGCTCCAGTTCCGTATGAACAATTCTGCCATGCGCCATGCCGGTAAGCGCCAGCGGCACGAGCCGCCGCGGTCCGAGCTTCAGGCGCGGCACCAGCACGCGCTCGTCGAGCGATACTTCCGAATCGCCGCCGAGCCCGAATGTGTGCATGGCCACCGCCTCGACCATGGTGCGGAAGCCGCCGACCATCGCCCCTTCCGGGTCGAGGCGCGGCCGTCCATGGTCGAGCACCGCCACGTCGGTGGTCGTTCCGCCGATGTCGGAGACGACGGCATTGTCGAGGCCGGTCATGTGGCGGGCCCCGACGATCGAGGCGGCGGGGCCGGACAGGATGGTTTCGATCGGCCGCTGGCGGGCGAACGAAGCGGAGACCAGCGCGCCGTCGCCGCGCACCACCATCAGCGGCGCGGCGATCCCGCGCGCCTTGAGAAAGCCTTCCGTCGCGGCGACCAGCCGGTCGATCATGGCGATCAGCCGCGCATTGAGCAGCGTGGTCAACGCCCGGCGCGGCCCGCCGAGCTTTGCCGAGAGCTCGTGGCTGGCGGTGACCGGCAGGCCCGTCTTCTCGCGGATCAGGTCGCGGGCGGCAATCTCATGCTCCGGATTGCGCGTGGCGAAATAGGCGGCGACCGCGAAGCCCGACACTGTGTCGGCCAACACGGGGAGCGCCTCCACGAGCGGCGCAAGATCGAGGTCGGCCGCATTGCCGTGCACGTCATGGCCGCCCGGGCAGAAAACCACCGGATCGGAGCCGAGCGCGGCGCCGAGGCCATCGCGCGCCAGTTCCGCTTCGCCGAAGCCGATCATCACCAGCGCCGCCCGCCCACCCTGGCCCTCGACCAGCGCATTGGTGGCGAGCGTCGTCGACATGGAGACGAGCTTGATCGCAGCCGGGTCGACCTGCGCCTTGGAGAGCACGGCATCGACGGCGCCGGCAATGCCGATGGCGAGGTCGTGTCGCGTTGTCAGCGCCTTCGCCTTGGCGAGAACCGCGCCGCCTGAAGTCTCATCGCGCCACAGCACGGCGTCCGTATAGGTGCCGCCGGTGTCGATGCCGAGGAAGATGGGGCCGGGTGATGGCTGATCGGAGTGGGGCGGGTTGGAAGCGTGCATGAAAGAGCCTGGATCGGAAGCCACCCCTTTAGCGCAAAACAACCCTTTCACAAGAACCGACGAATGGTCCAGACGCCGCAGTCCGGGTTGAAACGGGCTGGCCTGATGGCCTAGGAAAGGGCGGGAGAACCGCCTTTATGCCAAACATCGAGGGAATGGCGCCGGGCGCGCCCGGCATCGCGGCGCGCTGGACCTCGAGCGCCAGGAGCAACGCGCACGGCATCCACCCCTCGACCTGCCGGTCAATAGGGAAGCGCCCGGCACGACGGTTGACTTTACTTTCTTCTGGCCCGAAGCCGGGCATTGGGAGAACAGTGACTTTTCCATCCGGATCAAGCCGGCGGCCTGAGACCGGAAGCGATCGATTGCGAGCGGAGAGCGAAACATGGACGAGGCGAGGGTAGAGCGGAGCGAAAAGCCGGTCGCGATCGTCATGGGGGTCAGCGGTTGCGGCAAGACCTTCGTCGGCGAGAAGCTCGCGACGGCCGTCGATGTGCCCTTCATCGAGGGAGACAAGTTCCATCCGCCGGAAAACATCGCGCTCATGTCGAGCGGCAAGCCTCTCGACGATGCGCATCGCGCCGGCTGGCTGGACGCGATCGGCAAGAAGCTCGCGGAAATGGCCGAGGAAGGCGAGGGCGCCGTCGCCGCCTGCTCGGCGCTGAAGCGCATCTACCGCGACCGGCTGAGGCGGCATTGCCCGGGCGTGGTCTTCCTGCACCTCGCCGTCGACAAGGAGACGGCGCGGGATCGCGTATCCGGACGCAAGGGGCATTTCATGCCGGCCAGCCTGATCGACAGCCAGTTCGCCGACCTGCAGCCGCTTCAGGCGGACGAGCCCGGCCTCACGCTGGACGGCACCGCGGACGTTTCCAGGCTGGTCGCGGCGGCGAGGGAATTCTTCGAGCGTGAGCGGACGGCCGGATAGAACCGCCGGCAGGCGCTATTCCTCCTCCTCGGCAAGCTGATGCTGCGCCGAGAGGAAATTGCCGAGATGCTGCAGCCTCTCGAAATGGTCGCAGAAGACCTTGATCACCACGAGCAGCGGCACGGCGATCAGCGTGCCGATGGCGCCCCATAGCCAGGTCCAGAAGGCGAGCGCGATGAAGATCGACACCGAATTGAGCTCCAGCCGGCGGCCGAGGATCGTCGGCGTCAGGAACTGGCCTTCGAGCACCGTGCAGCCGAAATAGAAGAGCGGCGCAACGAGCGCGAAGCCGACGGACTGAAAGGTGACCAGTGAAATGACGCCGACGGTCACGATGCCGGTCAGCGCGCCGATATAGGGCAGGAAGTTCAGTAGCGCCGCCGCCACGCCCCAGACGAGCGGGTCGGGCATGCCGATCGCCCACAGGCCCGAGCCGACAACCACGCCGAGACCGCAATTGATGAGCGTTATGGTCAGGAGATAGCGCGATATCTCCCGTTCCACGTCATAGACCACCCTCAGCGCCCTTTTCTTGTCGCTCAAGAGCGGGAAGGACTGCACGATCTTCTCATAGAAGAGCGTGCCCGAGGCGAGCAGGAAAAGCGCCAGGATGAGCGTGATGGCCGCCGACGTGCCCACCGACGCCAGATTGCTCGCGGCGCGGGTCAGCACGCCCGGCTGTTCGACCACGACATGCTGGACGCCCGGCTGCTCCACCGGGTTCGAGACATCGTCCACCTGCTTGGATGCCTCGACGATGCGGTCGAGCGGCGCGCGGATATCGGCCAGCCGCTGGCGCAATTCCCGGCCGATGCGCGGCGCATCGTCGAACAGCGTCATCACGGGTCCGCTCACCAGATAGCCAAGAAGCGCCACGCCAAGGCCGAAGCCGATCACGAGCAGCGTCGCCGAAACCGGCGCCGGCACGCCGCGCTTGCGCAGGAAGCGCACGATCGGGGTGAGCGTCAGCGTCAGCAGGAACGCCAGCACCACCGGCATGAAGAAGTCCTTGGCGAAGTAGAGCGCATAGACCGCCATGATCAGGAAGATGCCGCCGAGCAGCCTCGGCACCGCGCGGCTCGGGGGCTCGGGAGCCGGGCCGGGTTCGGGCGCGTCGGCACTTGCCCTTGCCTTCGTTCCGGCGGAAGCCTGGCTTTCGGCGCTCATCGCTGGAACTCCCCTCCCTGGATGGCGGCCGCAGCCGATCGGATGGCTACAAACGCGCCATCCCGGCGGCGGTTCCTGCCGCTCGGATCGAGATTATTCGCTTTCGCCATCGAGAATGGGGATGGCGACGCCGGCCATTTCGGCCGCCGTCAGCCTTGCGGCGCCGGCGCGCGCGATGCGCAGCATCAGCGCCTTCCGCGTCGCGCCGGCCAGCCGGTGTTCGGGCGCATCACGCAGGATCTCGGCGCCGTAGCCGTCCGAGACGATGAAGCCGCATTCCTCGGGAAAAATCCCGGCCGGCACGTCGGGATGCGTGGCGAAGAAGAATCGGTCGGAATGCAGCCGGTATTCCGGCCATTTGCGGTCGACGCGAAAATCCTCGACCGAGGATTTGATCTCGATGATCCAGATGTCCCCCCTGCGCGTCATGGCGACGAGATCGGCGCGGCGGCCCGACGCCAGCGACAGTTCCGGCAGCACATGCGCGCCCATCTGGCCAAGCATGCGCTGCACGCCGCGGCGGATGACCATGGCGCGCTCGGACTGGCGGCCGTCGAAGAGGGGATTGAGCGGAATCGGCGAGACGATGGGCAAGGCGGCACTATGCCACCGGATGTTCACGTTTTGAACCCTCCGCTGTGACGATTGTATATTCGACAAACCCGCATCGGATAACATACCTTCGAGCGTATGGATGAACGCGAGTTGAAGGTCCAAGAGCATCTGAGCGCAGCGCGGGCGGCAGCGCGCGAGTTGATGCGCGGCGCTGCCGTTCAGAAGCATATTGATGGTGAAGTTGCTCGGATAACGCTTCACGATGAGCTAGGCCATTACGGCGAGAATCCCAATGTCTATGACCTCGATGACCAAACCCGTGACCGCCTGATTGTTCATGCTCGCCAAGACGCGGCTCACGCCCTTACCACTGCACTTTCGACGGCGGATAAGATCAACAAAATTGCAAACCGGCTTAGCGCGCTTATCCTGGGCTGCACGCTGCTAATCCTTCTGGCGATCTGGTTTTTTTAGATCGTCTTTTGACTTGGTGTTTTTGCAAGCCGGCCTATACGCTCATTGAAGCGCCCTTCATCGTCGTCCGTTTCAAATTCGCAGGCGGCTTCCTTGAACTTGTCCACTTGACTCCTGGGCGACTTCGGTGATTCCCGTTTATTCATGGGGCTTGAGCTTTCCCAATTGTACAGTCTGTTGCTTACCACAGATGGCACAATCCAGTTTGAACACCTGCCGCCGCGCGTGGCGGATCACCTAGGGTCGTCGCTACGGATTGTCTACCTTTCTAGTCGCTCATTCCGCCATATCCTTGAGGCTCATAAGGGTATCAGCGAATTTGACGTTTTGCTGTTACCACTAATGATCCGCGATGGCCTGTGGATTGCTGATCATCCTCATAAGGCTTGCGTTTTCTACAGACACCCTGAAACCGACAAACTCTACAAGGGTGCCGTGAAAGTGGTCGGCTCGGGATATGAAGTTTACGTGTGCAGCTTCTATCGATGCAATGAACGCCAAATAGCAACTGCGCGCCGGCGCGGTACGGTCCTATCGGGACAAATATGACGGCGGACGGCTGGGCTAGCCGTCCGCCTATTCGAACGCGGTGGGGCCTGCTTTGAACCCCACAAAATGCGACCATCTTGCCCTCGATGGTGCTACGGCCAGCAGAATATCACCGTGTCGCGCGTTCTGTCCCCGAATAGACCTGTCGGGCGACGATGATTCTAGCAGCAAAGACTGCCGCACGGAATCCCCGTAATTCACACCCGCGATTCACAGGGTAAACGGAGAGAGATCAACCTTTGCTCTTGCGAAAAGTTCCCTTCCATAAAGGAAGGTTCAACTGCACCCGCCTTCGATGATGTTCCTTCTTCGCATCAAGCAGGTTGCCTATAGGTGAGCCGCTTGCCCTTCGCGCCCTTCAACGCAAGAAAGGCGCAGGCACCGTCATCCACGCCGCGAGCGATGCGGTTCGTGTGGTGGAAATCGAACTCCGCCAGATAGCGGTGCAGGTGGTGTTCGGCGCAATGCTGATGCACGCCGTTCATGCCGCGCTTGAAGATCGAATAGTCCCTTTTCGGCTCCCGGCGGATCGCGTGGTGCGCAAATCCATTTCCAAGGCGTGTCGAGACCTTCAGATTCGCTCTCTACGTTTCAGGCTTTTGACTATTTTCATGTCTCGATTCAAAACCGGTCCCGGTTTTCGGGAGACGTGCTCTATTCCTTTCCTCCCGCAATATCCTCCAGGATCGGGCAGTCCGGCCGCTCGTCGCCGTGGCAGGCGTGGATCAGCTTATTGAGCGTGGCGCGCATCTGTTCCAGTTCGCGCAGCTTCTCGCCGATCGCCTCGACATGGGCGGCGGCGATCTCGCGTACGTCGTGGCTGGCGCGCGAGCGATCCTCGTAGAGCGCCATCAGCTGCCGGCAGTCGGGAATCGAGAAGCCGAGGCCGCGGGCGCGGCGCAGGAAAGCGAGCCGATGGATATCGGCAGCCGAATAGTCGCGGTAGCCGTTGGCCGCCCGAGCCGGCCGAATCAGGCCGATATCCTCGTAATAGCGGATCGTCTTGGCCGGCAGCCCGGACCGTTCCGCAGCCTCGCCCACATTCATCCGGCTTTCCCCTTGTGGTTGTCTCTCAGGTTCGCGTGAAAAAGTGTGGCGCAAATACAATAACCGCCGATGGAAGCGGCGATCGCGCCCTCCTGGAGAGATTTATGTTCTTGGCAAGGCTTTGCAACGCCCCCTACAAAGACGGCGAAATTGCGGCTGGGAGCATTGCGCGGCAGATGAGAATGAAGACGGTTCTGGCCCTGGCGGGTCTCATGCTCGCAGGGGCTCTGTCGGGATGCACGAGCGTCGGGACCCTTTTCACGGATGCCTACGGCTCCAAGATGGACGCCGGCTACCAGCTGCCGGCGATCCCCATCTACAAGGTACCGGAGCAGTATCGTCGGCAGGAGGTGACCTTCGAGACGGACGAGGCGCCGGGCACCATCATCATCGACACGGAAGACCACCATCTCTATTTCGTCCAGGGTGGCGGCAAGGCGATCCGCTACGGCATCGGCGTCGGCCGTGAAGGCTTCGGCTGGAAGGGCGTGCGGCATGTCGCGCTGAAGCGCGAATGGCCGACCTGGACGCCGCCCTCGGCCATGATCCACCGGCAGCCGGAGCTGGCGAAATACCGCGATGGCATGGACCCCGGCCTCATGAACCCGCTCGGCGCGCGGGCGCTCTATCTCTTCAGCAAGCAAGGCGACACCGGCTATCGCATCCATGGCTCGCCGGAATGGTGGTCGATCGGCAAGAACGTGTCGTCCGGATGCATCCGCCTGATGAACCAGGACATTATCGATCTCTACAACCGCGCGGATGTCGGCGCGAAGGTGATCGTCAAATAGCCAATTCTCGATTGGGGGTGGGAACCGTCCAGGCAACAGGGCGATCCGATGAAAGGCCGGGCTTCATGTCCGGCCTTTTGTTTTTCAACTTCTACAGAACTTACGTTACGCTCGTGTGATCGGGACCAACTCTCCGGCCTGCGCTCCGAAGTAAATCCCGGCCATGACGCCTCCGCGGTCAGGGCAATCGCGTTTGCAATCGACCCGCTCTCCGGTTCGCTTCGAGAACCGCCTCTCCCCCGCGCTGCGGGGGCGAGGACGGGAGCAGAGCGAGCCGCCCGTCCTCTCCCGCACAAAGTGAGGAAGAGGTGTCGAGGCGAAGCCGAGACGCAGAGGGGGTGCTTTGGCGTAGAGGCCGGGCCCCCGGGCCCGGCCTCAGTTCAGGACGGACGTGAGGCGCAGATCGCGCGGAAGCCAGCCACGGACGCCTGGAACTATTCCGGCACCTTGCGCACGGCGCCCTTGTCGGCGCTGGTGGCGAAGGCGGCGTAGGCCCGGAGCGCCGGGGTGACGTTGCGCTTGCGCTTCTCC
>JBQCFH010000558.1:0-11461 GCA_051959385.1 Rhizobiaceae bacterium
GCGGATGATGCGGAACGTGCCGGAGCCCTTCACCTCGTAACCGGGGAAAAGCTTGGCGATGAAAAGCGCGACGACCTCCTCCAGCGTGATGAAGCGGACGGTCATCTTGCGGTCGGGCAGGCGGATGAAGCGCTTCAGCGCTACGGGCAAGCGCAGAAGCGCCGTCATTTCCTCGCCGTCGCTCAAATGGTGCAGCGTGAGCGCGATCGAGAAGCCGAGATTGGGGATGAAGGGGAAAGGATGCGCCGGGTCGATCGAGAGCGGCGTCAGCACGGGGAAAATGGCTTCGAGGAAGTGCTCTTCCAGCCACGCCATGTCGTCGCGGCTGAGCACGTCGGCGCCGACGATCTCGATATGCTCCTTCTTCATCAGGGCGCGCAGCGAGGACAGGCTCGCCTGCTGCTCGTGCTGAAGGCGGCCGACCTCGAGCAGGATCTGGTCGAGTTGCTCCTCCGGCGTGCGGCCGTCGGCGCTGCGGGTGGCGATCGACTGGCGCACCTGGCCGGCGAGGCCGGCGACGCGCACCATGAAGAACTCGTCGAGATTGTCGGCCGAGATCGAGAGGAAGCGCACGCGCTCGAGAAGCGGATGGTGCGGGTTCTGCGATTCCTCGAGCACGCGGCGGTTGAACTGGAGCCAGGAGAATTCGCGGTTGACGAAGCGGTCGGGATTGTCGGCGACCGCTTTCCCTTCCGGGGTCGGCTCGCTCTTGAATTCGGTCTGGACCGGCTTCAGCTCGTTCATTTTCCACCCGTTCGATCGCCGCTGCCGCGATCTGTCCTCCTCTCATGCTTTTACGACAAACTCGTATCACATATCTTGCATCGGGCGTTTATATGTTACAAACGCGGGCCTCGGGCGAGGCAAAACGCCCTGCGAATCCAGCGGAGACGACGATGGCCGGACATGCGACCCCTCATTTCCAGAACAATGCCGGGCATGCAGCCATCGACATCGGGGTCAGGGAGTTCATGTGCGTCGGGGCGAACCCGCCCTTCGACCATCCGCACATCTTCATCGACATGGGCGACGATGACGAGAAGGTCTGCTCCTACTGCTCGACGCTTTACCGTTATGACCCGACGCTGAGAGCCGACCAGACGCGTCCGGAGGGCTGCCTCTACATCGACAAGGCGGCCTGAGCGCGGCCATACGCGGCGTACAACCAAGAAGCTTGCTGATGTGAGCTACCCCCTCTCCGTCTCGGCTTCGCCTCCACACCTCTCCCCCACTTCGTGGTGGAGAGGACGGGCGGCGAGCTTGGCGCCCGTCCTCTACCCCTTCAGGGGGAGAGGTGCCGAGCGAAGCGAGGCGGAGAGGGGGTCGACAACATCTGTTTGATGCCGAACCAAAACGATGTGTCGCGATCCCTGCGCACGATCCTCGTCGCGGGCGCTGGCATTGCCGGGCTGACCGCCGCGCTGGCCTTTGCGGCGCGCGGGTTCAGGGTCAAACTCTTCGAGCGGGCGAAGAACTTCGACGAGATCGGAGCCGGCATCCAGCTCTCTCCGAACGCGACGCGAATCCTCGGCGGACTCGGCGTTCTCGATGCGCTCGGCGCCAATGCGGTCGCGCCGGAGGCCGTGGTGCTGCGCGACGGCGCGAATCTCCGGGAACTCGCCCGCGTGCCGCTCGGCAAGGGGGCGGAAGAGCGCTGGGGTGCGCCCTACCTCGTCGCGCATCGCGCCGACCTGCACCGGGCGCTCCTCGAGCGGGCCTCGGCGCATCCGAATATAGAGCTAAGCCCGGGTTCGGCAGTAACCGGGATCGACTTCGCGGACGGAGGGGTTTCGGCCGCCATCCAGCGGGATGACCGCGCCGACAGGGCGACCGGCATGCTCTTGGTGGCGGCGGACGGCGTCTGGTCCAGCTTGCGGCGCTTCGTCAAGCGCAGCCGGGAAAGCCGGCCGACCGGCAGGATGGCATGGCGCTCGCTGGTCGATGCGACGAGCCCTGTTGGAGCGATGCTGGCGGCGCTTGCCCCATCCGACCGGGTGACGGCCTTCCTCAACCCGGCGCTGCATCTGGTCGTCTATCCGCTTCGCGGCGGCACAGTACTCAATCTGGTAGCTCTCACGGCCGGCGATGCGGGTGCGGGATCGTGGACGAACAGGGCCGATCCCCTCCCCCTCGCGTACGCCCTGCGCGGCTTCGCGAAACCGCTCTCCGCCCTGGCGGAAACTGCCGGGCCGTGGACGGCTTGGCCGATCCATGCGGTCGCTCTCGACGGCGCCTGGACCGACCCGCGCGGCCTCGCGCTGATCGGCGACGCGGGGCACGCGATGACGCCCTTCGCGGCCCAGGGCGCGGCGATGGCGATCGAGGATGCCCATGTGCTGGCGGGGTTGGTGGCGGAAAGGCCGGATGATCTCGGATCGGCACTGGCCCGCTTCGAGGCGATCCGGCGGCCGCGCATCCGGCGCGTCGTCCGGCGCGGCGCATTCAATCATTTCACCTGGCACGCCGCCGGCCCGACCGCACTGGCGCGCAATCTGGTGCTCGCGACGCGTTCGCCGGAGCGCCTCGCCGCCGATTTCGACTGGCTTTACGGGTGGCGGGCGGAAGACGAAGGCAACTTGACGCGGTCGAATCTGTAGCTACATAATTGTAGTGCGAGGGGGCCGGCGCCGTTCAAATGGGATGAAGCCAAGGCGGCGAGGTGCTATGGGCAGGATTGTCAAATATACACTCGACCTTGATAATCCTCCTCCGCTTACGCCCGAACAAAAGGCGGAGTTGGAGGCGCTAGCCGCCCGACCGGATAGTGAGATCGACTACAGCGACATTCCTCCCCTAGACGAAAAATTCTGGCAGAACGCCGTTCGCAATCCGTACTTCCGACCGACAAAAAAGCAGCTTACGCTTCGCCTCGACTCCGATCTGGTGGCGTGGTTCAAGCGCCGCTCAAATGGCGGCCGCGGCTACCAGACGCGCATCAATGATGCCCTGCGTGAATATGTCATGCAGCAGGAGAAGAAGACCGGATAGGTACGTCCTTCGAGACTGGCTTCGCTCGCACCCCGGGACGAGGGAGGCGGGCGCTCGCCATCCCTCACTTTCGAGATAAACGAGGCTCTGCGCGTTCGGACTGCGAGAGCCGCTGCCGTTCTCATCCTGACGTGCTCGCCCAAAGGGCGAGCCTCGAAGGACGCACGACGGCTCAGTGCAATATCTGACTCAGGAAGAGCTTGGTGCGCTCGTGCTGCGGATGGTCGAAGAATTCCGCCGGCGTGTTCTGCTCGACGATCTGGCCGGCATCCATGAAGATCACCCGGTTCGCGACCTGACGCGCGAAACCCATCTCGTGGGTAACGCAGATCATGGTCATGCCCTCCTCGGCAAGGCCGACCATCGTCTCCAGGACTTCCTTGATCATCTCCGGATCGAGCGCCGAGGTCGGCTCGTCGAAGAGCATGATGCGCGGGTTCATGCAGAGCGACCGGGCGATTGCTACGCGCTGCTGCTGGCCGCCCGACAATTGCCCCGGATATTTATTGGCTTGCTCGGGAATCTTCACGCGGTTCAGGAAGTGCATGGCCGTTTCCTCGGCCTGCTTCTTCGGGATCTTGCGCACCCAGATGGGCGCGAGCGTGCAGTTCTCGAGGATGGTGAGATGCGGGAACAGATTGAAATGCTGGAAGACCATGCCGACCTCGCGGCGCACTTCGTCGATCTTCTTCAGATCGTTGGTGAGCTCGATGCCATCGACGATGATCTTGCCCTTCTGATGCTCCTCCAGCCGGTTGATGCAGCGGATCATGGTCGACTTGCCGGAGCCGGACGGCCCGCACACGACGATGCGCTCGCCCCCCATGACCTTGAGGTTGATGTCCTTCAGCACATGGAATTCGCCGTACCATTTGTGCATGCCGATGATTTCGATGGCGACATCGGTGTCCGACACATGCATGCGGTCCTTGTGGACCCTGATCTCCTCCGCCTTCACGGCGTTTTCGGTGGCCATGGACTTTCCCCTTATCGTTTGTGGCCGGTGTCGAGCCGGCGTTCCATGAACATGGAATAGCGGGACATGCCGGCACAGAAGACGAAATAGATGAAGCCGGCGAAAACAAGGCCCGTCATCGGCGTCTGCGCTGTCGCCCAGTTCGCGTCATGAAAGTTCTGCTGGACCGAGCCCAGAAGGTCGAACATGCCGATGATGGAGACCAGCGAGGTGTCCTTGAAGAGGCCGATGAACTCGCTGACGATGCCCGGAATGACCAGCTTGATCGCCTGCGGCAGGATGATGAGCCGCATCTTCTGGGCATAGGTCAATCCGAGCGAATCCGCGCCTTCGTACTGGCCCTTCGGGATCGCCTGCAGCCCGCCGCGGATGACTTCGGCCATGTAGGCGGAGGCGAAGATCGCCACGCCGACGACGGCGCGCAGCAGCTTGTCGAAATAAGTGCCCGGCGGCAGGAAGAGCGGCAGCATGACGCTCGCCATGAACAGCACCGTTATCAGCGGCACGCCGCGGATCAGTTCGATAAACGCGACGCAGACCATCTTGACGATCGGCAGCCGCGAGCGCCGGCCGAGCGCCAGGATGATGCCGCATGGCAGCGAAACCGAAATGCCGACGAAGGACAGGATCAGCGTCACCATCAACCCGCCCCAGAGCGGCGTCTCGACATGGGTGAGCCCGAACCAGCCGCCGAGCAGCAGGAAAAAGGCGACGATCGGGAAGACGATGAACAGCAGAATGGCGTTGAGGCCTTTGCGCGGCACCCTCGGGATGAGGAGCGGCACGAGCAGCACCACGAACATGATCGCGACCAGGTCGACGCGCCAGCGCTCGGCTGCCGGGTAGCGGCCATAGACGAACTGCTGGAACTTCTCGCCGACGAAGGCCCAGCACGCGCCCGACCAGCCGTCCGGCTGGATGCCGCCCTGCACGGTCGTGGCGCAGAAGGTGCGGTCGGTGCCGGTCCATTGCGCCGAGAGGAACAGCCAGTCGACAACCGGCGGGATGACAAGGATCAGCACCACCACGCCAATGATGGTAAGGATCGAGTCGGTCACGGATGCGAACAGGTTCTGGCGCAGCCAGGGTAGGAGACCCTGCACCGAGCGCGGCGGCGCCTCGGCGATGGCCATCTCGGTGCGGACGAAGGAGAGGTCGTGTTCCTGCATGGCCAGGCCCCTTACCTCTCCACCAGCGCCATCTTGGCGTTGAACCAGTTCATGAAGACCGACACGAGCAGGCTCAGCCCCAGATAGACCGCCATCCAGATGGCGACGATCTCGATCGCCTGTCCCGTCTGGTTAAGGACCGTCCCGCCGATGGCGACGAGGTCGGCATAGCCGATCGCGACCGCCAGCGAGGAGTTCTTCGTCAGGTTCAGATACTGGCTCGTCAGCGGCGGTATGACGATGCGCAGCGCCTGCGGTATGATCACGAGGCGAAGCGTCGTCCCGGGGCGAAGCCCGAGCGCGTAGGACGCCTCGGTCTGGCCATGCGGGACGCCCATGATGCCGGCGCGCACGATCTCGGCGATGAAAGCGGCCGTGTAGAAGGAAAGCGCCAGGTAGAGCGACAGGAATTCCGGCTTCACCTGGACACCGCCGTTCAGGTTGAACGTCGAGAGCTTGGGCACCTCGAAGGTGAGCGGCAATCCTGCGAGCAGGAAAGCAAGGAGCGGCAAACCGACGATCAGAGCGATCGAGGTCCAGAACACAGGGAACTGCTGGCCTGTCGCCATCTGCCGCTGCGTCGCCTTCACCTTGACGAAGATGGCGAGCGCGACGGCGATGACAAAGGCCAGGCCGACGAGCCATGCGTGCTCGCCCCAGATGAATTTCGGAAAATAGAAGCCGCGGCTGTTCAAGAACATGCCGAGCGGCATCCTGATGCTCTGCCTCGGCTGCGGCAGGAGCGCCAGCACGCCGAGATACCAGAAGAAGATGACGAGCAGCGGCGGGATGTTGCGGAAGACCTCCACATAGACCATGCAGATCTTGCGGATCAGCCAATTCGTGGAGAGACGCCCGACGCCGACAAGGAAGCCGAGGATCGAAGCGGTGATGATGCCCAGCACCGAAACCAAAAGCGTATTCAGGAAACCGACAACGAGCGAGCGGCCGATCGTCGAGTCGGAGGAGAAGGGTATCAGGGCATCGCTGACATCGAACCCGGCCCGGCGATTCAGGAAGCCGAAACCGGAGGCGATATGGGCGCGCTGCAGGTTATCGACCGTGTTGCCGATGATCCAGTAGATGAAGCCGACAAGGACGACGAAAAGCAGGACCTGGAAGAAGATGCCGCGTATCTTCGGGTCATAGAGCGGCGACACCCTGCCGGTATCGACCGTGCGCAATGTGTCCTGAGACGCCATGGTTGCTCCTCAGCAAGAGGGCGGGAGGCGGCTAGCCGCCTCCCGGAACCGATGTCATGCGTCAGCGGATCGGCGGCGCATACATGATGCCGCCCTTGTTCCAGAGCTGGTTCAGGCCGCGCTTGATCTTGAGCGGGCTGCCCTGCCCGAGGTTGCGTTCGAAGGACTCGCCGTAATTGCCGACGGCCTTGACGATGTTGACGACCCAGTCTTCGCCCAGGCCCAGGTCGGCGCCATACTTGGAGCCCTGCTCCTGGCCGAGCACGCGCCGGATTTCCGGCTTGTCGGATTTCTTCATCTCGTCGACATTGGCCTGGGTGATGCCGTCCTCCTCGGCGATGATCATCGCGTTCAGCGTCCACTTGACGATGTCGAACCATTGGTCGTCGCCCTGACGCACGACGGGGCCGAGCGGCTCCTTGGAGATGATTTCCGGCAGCACGACGTGGTCATCGGGATTCTTCAGCGTCAAACGGCTCGCATAAAGGCCCGACTGGTCGGTGGTGTAAACGTCGCAGCGCCCCGAATCATAGGCGGCAACCGTCTCCTCGAGCTTCTCGAAGACCACCGGATTGTATTCCATGTGGTTGGCCTTGAAATAGTCGGCCAGGTTGAGCTCGGTCGTGGTGCCGGTCTGCACGCAAACCGAAGCGCCCGAGAGCTGGAGCGCCGAGGTGACGCCGGAGAGCTTCTTGGCGTTGATCATGAAGCCCTGGCCGTCATAGTAGTTGACCCCGGCGAAGTTGAAGCCGAGTTCGGTGTCGCGCGTCTCGGTCCAGGTCGTGTTGCGCGCCAGCAGGTCGATTTCGCCCGATTGAAGCGCGGTGAAGCGCTCCTTGGCGGTGGTCGGCGTGAATTTCACCTTGTTGCCGTCGCCGAAGATGGCGGCCGCCACGGCGCGGCACATGTCGACGTCGAAGCCGACCCAGTTGCCCTTGCTATCCGGCGCTGCGAAGCCGGCCAGGCCGGTGTTCACGCCGCACTGAACGAATCCCTTTTTCTTGACCTCATCCAGCGTGGAAGCATTGGCCGACGCTGCCATGTAGGCCAATGCCGCGGCGCTCAGAATGCCTGTGAAAAGAGCTTTTCGCATGTTTACTCACCCTTTGTCGTTATTCCGGCGCCGCAGCCCGGTGTTTCCCTCGCGAAAGCAGCATGATCGACGACGGCTTGCCACCGCTACGACCGTCCCTCCACCGGGGCTGCTCTCCCATTCGCAGGAGCCATCGAAGGCGATAATTGGGCGGCGGTCAAGTACGAAAGGCGGCAAAGATGTGGCGGGCGGCAAAACTCGCCAGCTAAATCGACATTCTATTGCGCGGCCGCCGGAGCAAGACGCAATCTTCCATTGTCCGAGGTTTGTTCATGGGGCCGGAAGAACAGTTTATCCACAGGCGGCCGAAATAAATCGAATATCCCCAGACGAAATTGCCGGCTTGCCGCGTACCGTTCCTGAATTTCGCGAGCGCTTGGCATCGGGTGCTCTAGCCCCGAAGCCGGAAGCGCGTGACCGGCAGCAAATCATTGTTCCTGAACCGGAAAGCGACGCGGCGGCAGGCAAGCCAGCGTGCCAGGAAGAGCGCATAGAGAGCGCCCAGCGCGAAGCCCGCGACCACATCGGATGGGTAGTGTGCGCGCGCGGCGATACGCGTCACCGCCAAGAAAGCGCATAGAAGAAAGACCGGGATGCGGGCCCTGGGAAACCAAAGCATCAATACCATGGCGATCGCGCCCATGGTGGTGGAATGGCCGGACGGAAAGCTGTTGAAATCGTGGGCGGCGGTGAAGGGTTCGAAATGGAGGGACCCTCCATGCTCGAACAGCTTCGGTCGCGCCCGGCCGATCAGGAACTTGAGGATGTCGGCGATGATGCCGGCGAACGCCACGGCACAAAAGGCGTAACCGGCCTGGCCGAAAATGAAGGCCAGCCGGGAGCGGTCGGGTCGCGCTCGGGCTTCCCAGTCGAGGAAGGCAACGCCGATGAAGAGGAGCCCCGCCGGCACGAGATACCATTGCGACTGGCCGACATCCGTTATTGCCGCCATGCCCTCGATGAGCGGAGAGGCCGTGTTCGCCCGGACGAAGAGCGTGGCGCCGTCGTCGAGAAGATGCGCCGCGAGCACGGCCAGCACCACGGCGAATGCCATCCACGTCATCGACGGCGTCCAGGCCGAACGGTCGAGCACGCTCGGCGGACGGGTCAGCGACCGCCAGGCGGCCGAGAAGGACCGTCCCGCCCGCATCGCGCGGCCCCTTCGGCCGCCGTCACGCCCCGCCCCGTCCTCCATGGAATAATCCATCCTGGCTCAATCCGTCGCGGTTGCGCCCACCGCCCCTGCCGACTATGCCAATTCGCGCATTTGCTAGCAGGGCAGGACGCATATGACGAGACGGATCGACAGGAAAATGGGCACGAATACGCAGCTGGCACATATCGGCAACGATCCACGCGATTTCCACGGCTTCGTCAATCCGCCGGTCGTGCATGCCTCGACCGTTCTCTTCCCCGATGCCGCGACCATGGCGTCGCGCAAACAGAAATACACTTACGGCACGCGCGGGACGCCGACGAGCGAAGCGCTCTGTACGGCGATCGATCACCTCGAGGGCTCGGCGGGCACGGTCGCGGTGCCCTCCGGGCTCGTCGCCGTCACCCTGCCGCTGCTCGCCTTCCTGTCCGCCGGCGACCACGCGCTGATCACCGATTCGGTCTACCATCCGACGCGGAACTTTGCCGACACGGTTTTGAAGCGCTTCGGCGTCGAGATCGACTATTACGATCCGGAAGTGGGCGCCGGGATCGCCTCGCTTCTGAAGCCCAACACGAAGGTCGTTTTCACTGAATCGCCTGCCTCCAACACCTTCGAAATGCAGGACATCGCGGCGATCTCGAAGGCGGCGCACGCCGCCGGCGCGATCGTCATGATGGACAACACCTGGGCGACGCCGCTCTATTTCCGCCCGCTCGACTACGGGGTCGACGTGTCCATCCATGCCGCCACGAAATATCCGGCCGGTCATTCCGACGTGCTGCTCGGCACGGTTTCGGCCAACGAGGCCTGCTGGCCGCGCCTGCACCAGACCTTCATCACGATGGGCTGCTGCGCCGGCCCTAACGACGTCTACCAGGTGCTGCGGGGCCTGCGCACCATGGGCGTGCGCCTTGCGCATCATCAGAAGAGCGCGCTCGATATCGCGCGCTGGCTGGAATCGCAGGAGGGCGTCGCGCGCGTCCTGCACCCCGGTCTCGAAAGCCATCCCGGACATGGGCTCTGGAAGCGCGATTTCTCCGGCGCCAGCGGGATTTTCTCGATCGTGCTCGACGGCGGCGGCGAGAAGGAGGCGCATGCCTTTCTCGACGCGCTGGAAATCTTCGGCCTCGGCTATTCCTGGGGCGGGTATGAGAGCCTCGCCGTCAACGTCTTCCTCGGCGACCGTACGGTGAAGAAATCATATGAGGGTCCCATCATCCGCCTGCAGATCGGGCTGGAGGATGTCGAGGATCTGAAGGCGGATATCTTGCGGGGGCTGAAGGCCGCGCGCGGGTAAGCCAAGGCCCGCATTAATAATATCCCCCTCCGCCTCGGCTTCGCCTCGACACTGTTCACCCTGAATGGCAGGGCGACCGCGTATGGAAATACCCCCCACCCCTAACCCCTCCCCACAAGGGGGAGGGGGACGTTGCTCTGGCGCCGCATGGCGCAAAAATTCGACGATTTTAGCTGAGAAAACGGCGCTGGCGTCTCCCTCCCCTTGTGGGGAGGGGACACGGATGGGGGTAAGAAGCCACGCAAATTCCATATGCCACTGCCCTGCCCTGAATGGCGCGAGGAAACGGCGAAGCCGCTTACCCGTTCACCCGGCGGACTTCGCTGACGCTCCTGTCTTCCTTGAGTTGCGAAAGCAGCCGGTTAAGGTGCTTGAGGTCCCAGACCTCCAGATCGAAGATCATTTCGGTGAAATCCGGTGCCGTCCGCGCCATCGTCAATGTGTGGATGTTGGCGTCGTTGTCGGCGATGATCTTGGAGATGTCGGCCAGCGACCCGGGCGCGTTGATCGCCGTCACCGAAATGCGCGCCGGGAAGCGCTCCCGCTGGTCTTCGCCGATATCCCAGCGCACGTCTATCCAGCGCTCCGGCTGATCGTCGAATGCGGTCAGCGAGGGCGACTGGATGGGATAGATGGTGATGCCGGAGCCGGGTTGCAGGATGCCGACGATGCGATCGCCCGGCACGGCGCCTTCCGGCGCGAAGCGCACCGGCAGATCGCCGCGCACGCCGCGGATGGGCAGCGCGCCGCTCCCCTCCTCCGCCTTCTCCCCGGACTTGCCGCCTTTCTTCTTCCGCGTGGATGAGCGGCCGGGGATATGGAACAGCATGCCGGCGGCGTTGCGCAGGTTGAACCAGCCTTCCTGTCTCGTGACCGGCTGGGCCGGCGGAACCCGCTCGTCCTTATAGTCGGGGAAAACGGCGCGCAGCACGTCGGTCGAGGGCAGCTCTCCCCGCCCGACGGCGGCGAGCACATCCTCGACGTCCTTGCGCGCCAGGCGGTGGAGCACCGGCTTCAGGCTATCCTTGGAGAAAGGCTTGCCGGCCCGCTCGAAGGCGCGCTCGAGGATGCGCACGCCGAGGCCCGAATATTGCTTGCGGATCGCGGAACGCGTCGCGCGGCGGATTGCGGATCGGGCCTTGCCGGTCACGACCATGGATTCCCATGCGGCCGGCGGCACCTGCGCCTTGGAGCGGATGATCTCAACCTCGTCGCCGTTTTTCAGCTCGGTCACCAGCGGCATGATGCGGCCGTTCACCTTGGCGCCGACGCAGGTGTCGCCGACATCGGTGTGGACGGCGTAGGCGAAATCGATGGGCGTCGCGCCGCGCGGCAAGGCGATCAGCCGGCCCTTCGGCGTGAAGCAGAAAACCTGGTCCTGGAACAGTTCCAGCCTCGTATTCTCGAGGAAATCCTCCGGATTGTCGCCTTCGGATAGCGCCTCGATCGTCTGGCGCAGCCAGGCATAGGCGTTGGTGTCCCGGGAGATCGAATGGCCGGCGCCGTTTGGCCCGTTGCCGGCGTCCTTGTAGACCGAGTGGGCGGCGACGCCGTATTCGGCGATCCGGTTCATCTCG
>JBQCFH010000559.1:0-2060 GCA_051959385.1 Rhizobiaceae bacterium
GGATCGTACCTCCTGGCCCGGGCGCTGCATCAGCTCTTGTGCTTGAACGCGGCGACGTTGTCCTTGGTGATGCGCAGCACGCCGGTCCCGATATTCTCAGGCAGCGGGTTGAGCCCGGCCGATTTCCAGTCCGGTACCACCTTCATCACGTCCTGGTTCCACCAGTGCAGAAGGTGCACGGCGAGGAACGATTCGTCGAAGGACTTCTGGCCGACCGAGCCGGAGATGACGCCCTTCTCGATATAGGGCAGCATGTCGTCATTGCGATCCATGGCGATGATCTTGATCTGCCCGGCCTTGCCCGCCTCGGTCACGGCGATGGCCGCGCCCTTGCCGCTGTCGCCGTCCGTGCCGCCTATGCCGACGACATCCGGATGGGCGGCAAGCGCCTGCGAATAGGCGGTCGGCGCATAGGACGGGTCCGCCTTGTCGTTGACGACATCGACCACCTGGATGTCCGGCGCGTTCTTCTTGAAATAGTCCTTGTAGCCTTCGACGCGCTCCAGGACCGAC
Organism: Rhizobiaceae bacterium; assembly: GCA_051959385.1. Taxonomy (GTDB): domain Bacteria; phylum Pseudomonadota; class Alphaproteobacteria; order Rhizobiales; family Rhizobiaceae; genus Mesorhizobium_L. The sequence continues at coordinate 514 of JBQCFH010000559.1, forward strand.
GGCGCCGGGAATGTTCCGAGCAGCACCTTGCCCTTGCCGCCGATCTCCTTGGCCAGCATCTCGCCGCCGACCTGTCCCGCCTCGAAATTGGAGATGCCGAGATGGGTGAGCCGCTTCGACTTTGGCGCGTCGCCGATGATCATGGCGACAGGAATGCCGGCGTCCGCCGCGCGGTTGATGCCGGGCACCAGCGAATCCACGTCGCCGGGGAAGATCATGATGCCGGCGGGCTTCTTGGCGATGAGCTCGTCGAGCTGCCGCGCCTGTCCCGCGGTATCGAAGTCGAGCGGGCCGGTGAAGCTGGTCTTCACGCCGAGCGCCTTGGCGGCGGCGTCGAGCCCGCGCCGGTGGTCCACCCAGAACGGCACCTGCGTGACGATGGACAGGAACACGTATTGCATGTTCGAATTCTGGGCGCGCGCCTCGCGCGCCGCGAGCGGCAGTCCGGCCGCGGCCAGTCCGGCGGCGCCGGCGATCATTGCGTTGCGTCTGTTGAGCGTCAGCTTGTCGACCATCTCTTTTCCTCCCTTGTAGGTCTTCAGCGATTGGACTTGCGGCGCACCGTCATGTCGACGGCGACCGCGGCGACGAGCACGAGGCCGATGACGATCATCTGCCAGTAGATGGAGACATCGAGCAGGGTCATGGCGTTGTTGATGAGCGCCATGAACACGACGCCGAGAAAGGCGCCCAGAATGGTGCCTTCGCCGCCGCGCAGGCTGGCGCCGCCGATGACCGCCGCCGCGAGAACCTGCAGTTCGAGGCCGTTGCCGGCCGTCGGCGTCCCGCCCATCAGCCGCGAGGCGAGCAGCACGCCGGCGACCGCCGACAGCAGCCCCGAAAGCGTATAGGCCACCAGCCGCACGCGGCTGACCCGGATCCCGGAGAGATGCGCGGCCTTCTCGTTGGCGCCGATGAAATAGATCTGGCGGAAGAAGACGGCATGGCGCACCACGAGATCGAACGCGGCCACGAGGACGAGCATGATCCAGGTCAGGATCGGCAGGCCGAGCAGGGACGACGCGCCGACCACGCCGAATGCTTCTGGCAGGTTGGAGATGGAAAAGCCGTCGGTGAGGACGAAGGCCGCTCCACGCGCCACCGACATGGTGCCGAGCGTGGCGACCAGCGGATTGATCGTGAACAGCGTCACCAGCAACCCGTTCGCCAGGCCTGCCAGCGCCCCGATCGCGAAGGCCGCCAGAACGGCGATCGTGATCGGCGCTCCCGCGACGAGCAGCATGGCGGCGATCGTGCTCGAAAGCGCCATCACCGAGCCGACCGAGAGATCGAACCCGCCGCTCGCAAGCAATATCGCCATGCCGATGGCGATGATGGCTGTCGGCGTCATGCCGACCGCCATGGCGCGCAGGTTCGCCGCCGTCATGAAATAGGGAGAGGAGAGGCTCATCGCAGCGACGATCGCCAGTATCAGAACGGCAAGCGTCAGCTCGCGCGTTTCCACGAAACGGCGGAAGAGCCGGACCCGGGCCGGCGGGCTGACCGTCTGGGCCGTCATGCGAGGGCCTCCACGACTTCCGGCCGGT
>JBQCFH010000560.1:0-13811 GCA_051959385.1 Rhizobiaceae bacterium
GAGACCTCGATGGCGATGGCAGGCTTGCCGTTCAGCCGGGTGATGGTCTCGGCGTCCTTGTAGGTGGAGCGCACCGTGGCGAGATCGCGCGCCTTCACGATCGCGTTCGGGCCGGCGACCACAGGCAGGTTCGCGACGTCCTCGGCCGTCTCGATGAGCGACGGCACCTTGACGGCGTAGCTGCCCTCGTCGCCGCTGATCTGCCCGGCGGCGACCAGGCTGTTGCTCGAATGGACGGCCGCGATCAGCTGATCGAGGCGGATGTTGTAGGAGGTGAGCTTGACCGGATCGACGATTACCTCGACGAGATCGTCGCGGGCGCCCTGGAGATTGGCGTCGAGCACGCCCGGCACGTCCTCCTTGATGCGGTCGCGCAGTTCGCGCGCCGCCGCGGTCATGACGCGCTCGGGGATGTCGCCGGAAAGCGTCACCACCAGAACCGGGAACTCCGACAGGTTCACCTCGGAGATGATCGGCTCGTCGGCATCCTGCGGAATGTCTTTCTTGGCGTTCTGAACCTTGGCGCGGACATCCTCAAGCGAAACCGAGATATCGGTGCCGGGCTGGAATTCGGCGAGCACGTAGCCGCCGCCCTGATAGGCCGAGGCGCGCAGCTCCTTCAGGTTCTTCAGGTTCTTCATCTGCGTCTCGAGCGGACGCAGGATGAGCCTTTCCGCATCCTCCGGCGAAATTCCCTGATAGGGGACGTTCACGTAGATGATGGGAATCTGGACGTCGGGCTCGGCTTCCTTCGGGATGGACCGATAGGCGAGCGCGCCGGCAACGATGAAGAAGAACAGAACGGAAAGCGTCAGCCGCGCATTCCGTATGGCAATGCCTACGATATCCATGCGTCACTGCGTCCCGTCGCCGGTGGCTTCGCTTGTCAGCTTCCTGAGGGTCGCGGCATCCGCCTCGACCGCGTGCACCTTGTCGCCCTCCTTCACCAGATCCTGGCCGGCGACGATGATGCGGGCATTGTCCGGGATGCCGCCCAGCACGAGCGCGTTCGGCATGTCGTCGACGATATCGATGGGATAGAAGGAGACGGTGTCGTCGGGACCAACGGCGCGGATGCCGAGGTCGCCCTTGGCGCTCAGCGTCACCACGGAGCGCGGCAGGACGGTTGCGCTGACGGGAGCGGCATGCAGCGTCACCTCGGCCGTCATGCCGGCAGGGATCCTGAGATCGGCGTTGGGAATGGCGACCTCGACGCGGAAGGTCCGCGTGGCGGTGTCCGCCTCGCGGCTGATGTAGCGGATCGTGCCCTCGACGCTGCGCCCGTCGATCAGCTTGATGTCCGCCTCGTCGCCGAGCTTGATGTAGTCGAGATCGCGCTCGCTCACCTCGCCGACCGCGATGATCGGATCGAGCGCCAGGATTGTCGCGACTTCGGCCCCGACCTGGACCGAGCTGCCCTGCTCGACCGGGAGCTTGTCGATAACGCCGTCGAACGGCGCGTGGACCTCGGTCTTGTCTTCCTCGGCCTTGGCGGCCTCGAGCTGCGACTGCGCCGTCGAAAGCGCGGAGCGGGCGCTGTCGAGCGTCAGCTTGGCCATGTTGCCGGTCTTGGCGAGGCGCTCCGCCGCGTCCATCTCGGCCACCCGCTGCGAGACGACCTGCTTCGCCATATCGACGGCGGCGACCTTGTCGGCATTGTCGAGGGAGAGGATGAGGTCGCCCTCCTTCACGCGCTGGCCTTCCTTGACGGGAAGCCTGGTGATGACGCCGGCCGCCCGGGTGCCGAGCACGGCGCGCTTGTCGGCTTCCGTATGGCCGGCGATGCGGATGGCGCGCGCATGCATCTGCCGGGGCGCGTCGAGCACGCCCACCGTGCGGAGCGGCGCCGCCGGCGCCTCCGCCTTGGGAGTCTTGGGCTGCTCCTGCGAGGCGCTGCCGACGGAAGAAATCTCCCCGGTCAGCACCCATCCCGCGGAGATTGCGAGCACGACAAAGGCCGCGAGCTTGTGGAAAGGTATCTTGGGCATGGCAGTTTCCGTGTGCCGATCCGTCCCGATCGCCCCCAGTCGCACGACAAGCGCCGCATATGGGTGGGGCCTTCGGTGTGTTCAATCCCGACAAGGTTCAAGTCGCCGGGCCGGGCGTCTTACTCCAAAGTTGCATCGGGAAAAAGCCGCCGGCACGACACTCCTGTCACACCTGCCGCCATTCCCTGTTCCTCGTCGCGAAGGAGCCGAAGCCGCCCACGCCTTTTCCGGCATCCAAAGGAAAGCGCTCACGCAGGGCGCCGGCGGACGCGGAACGGCCGGGGCCCCGGACCGTTATCAACCGCTGGAACGAGGCAGTCCCGCGCATGGCGGATTGCCTCGCCGGATCGCGAGCGGATACAGTCGGGGCGTCCGACGGTTTACAAATTGACAAATTCTGTCATTTTGTCAATACAGCAAAAAAGGCAGGTCTGAAACTTGAGTGAAGTGCTGGAACTCGTGGCCGAGACGAAACGCGCCCGCATCATGGACGGCGCGCTGAGGCTGGCTCTTTCCTATGGCTATTCGCGCACGACGATGGACGACATCGCGCGCGCCGCCGAGATGTCGCGCCCCGCGCTCTACCTGCTTTTCAAGAACAAGACCGAAATCTATCGCGAGATCGCCAAGACGGTGATGCGCCAGTCGATCGAGGGTGCCCGCCGCGCGATCGCGAAGGAGGGCACCTTCAGCGAACGCCTGGGCGGCGCCGTCGACGCCGCCGTGTTCGCCACGTTCTGCCGTTTTGCGGAGTCGCCGCATGGCGGCGAGCTTCTCGACATGAAGACCAGCCTTGCCGGCGACCTCATCGAGAACTGGTGCCGGGAACTGTCCGACCTCTTTGCCGACGCCATCCGCGCGGAGGCGGCTGCGAACGGCATCGACCTCGAGGCGGAGGGGCTGTGCCCGCACGGGATGGCGAATATGCTGATGGACGGCCTGGAAGGAATGAAGACCCGTCTGCCCGATTTCGAGGCGCAGAAGAAGGCGGCCTGCGGCCTCGTCCGCGTGATCGCGCTGGCGTTGCGCGCCTGACCGGAAGTCGCGCTACAGCGAAGCGAGTTCGGGATTTTCCCTGACGAGCGCGACCCGGAGCTTTTCGAGTGCGCGGTTCTCGATCTGGCGCACGCGCTCCTTGGAGATGCCGAGGTTCTCGCCGAGCGATTCAAGGGTCGCGCCCTCCTCGCGCAGCCGGCGCTCGCGGATGATCTTCAGTTCGCGTTCGTTGAGCGCGCCGAGAGCGGTATTCAGCCAGCCTGAACGGCGCTCGAAATCAATGGCATCGCCGACGACCTCGTCGGGAAGCGGGTCGTCCGACACGAGGAAATCGAGCCGGTCCGAAGCGGTCCCGCCCTCATCCGCCAGCGGCGCGTTGAGCGAAGCGTCCGGGCCCGACAGGCGCGAATCCATCATGGCCACGTCCGATTCCGGCACGCCGAGCGCGCCTGCTATCTCGCGATAGATCGCGACGCTGGAAAGCGTATCCGAGCCCTGGGCAAGGCGCGCCCGCAGCCGGCGAAGGTTGAAGAAAAGAGCCTTCTGGGCCGAGCTCGTGCCGCCACGGACGATCGACCAGTTGCGCAGGATGTAGTCCTGGATCGAGGCGCGGATCCACCACGTCGCATAGGTGGAGAAGCGAACGTCGCGCGCCGGTTCGAAGCGCGCCGCCGCTTCGAGAAGGCCGACATGGCCTTCCTGGATCAGGTCGCTCATCGACAGGCCGAAATGGCGGAACTTCGCGGCCATGGAAATGACCAACCGCATATGCGCGGTCGTGATGCGGTGCAGCGCCTCCTGGTCCTGTTTCTCCTTCCAGCGCACTGCGAGATCATGCTCCTCGGTCCGCTCGAGATAGGGAGCTCGCATCGCCGCCCGGATCATGCTCCGCCTGGCCGTATCTTCGTTCATCGCGCGCACTCCTTGACCCAGTCGTCGCGCGCCTTAGGTAGGTGGTGTAGCCGGCGCAAAGAAACCGGTTCCTGCGGTGAGAGCACCGACGCGCAAGCGCGTCACCGGACAGGGAGACGATAGCTAACGTCTCCGCGCCGGACTCGTTCCATGACAAAACATTGAGTGATGAAATTGGCCCGCCGAACGCGATACGCGACGACGGGCCGAAGCAAAAAACCCGGCCTGAGGGCCGGGTTTTTGTATGCTATCGAGCGGAGCGGCGAGGCCGAAGCGATCAGGCCGCTTCTTCCTGCTCCGTCTCCTCGTTGTCCGCCTTGGCGCCGCGGCGCGGGCCCTTGTTGAGGTTGACCTCGATCAGGCGAACGGCCTCCGTCTCCGACATGCGGTTCACCGCCGCGATCTCGCGGGCCATGCGGTCGAGCGCCGCCTCGTAAAGCTGGCGCTCCGAATAGGACTGCTCCGGCTGGTTCTCGGCGCGGTAGAGGTCGCGCACCACTTCGGAAATCGAGATCAGGTCGCCGGAATTGATCTTCGCGTCATATTCCTGGGCGCGGCGCGACCACATGGTGCGCTTGATGCGGGCGCGGCCCTGAACCACCTTCAGCGCGCGGTCGACATAGTCGGTCTCCGAGAGCTTGCGCATGCCGATGGAGGTCGCCTTGGCGACCGGCACCTTCAGCCGCATCTTGTCCTTCTGGAAATCGATCACGAAAAGCTCCAGCTTGTGGCCGGCAACCTCCTGTTCGTCGATCGACGAAATCTGACCGACGCCGTGCGCCGGATAGACGATGTATTCGCCGGTCTTGAAACCATGACGCTGCGCGGATTTCTTCTGCTGGGTTGCCATACGCCTGCTACTCCTGTTCTGCGGCCGGTTGCCCTTGACCGTTCTCAATCGCCGTGATGTCGTCGGGGAAGCGGGGTGCGCGGCGAAAGGCCGCACCGGCCCAATACAGCATCAATTTACCGGCTCAGATTGCCCTGACCCGGATATTCCTGGTTCATCTATCGATGATTGATGCGGCTTCGCCTTGGATCAACATCACCGCCGGGCGACACCCGGCATCTCACGCATTATGTAACATAAATGTATGAAAGAATCAACAATTTGCCGCATGCGCGAAGCGAATCGCACATGCGATGTATACAGATTTCAACAGGGTTGGGGGAAGCGGCGGAAGGCCGGCGAGGAACGGAGCGCCCGGCGCCGCGGCGGTCAGTCGCCTTCTCCGGGTTCGGGAGAGAAGTACTTCTCGAACTTGCCGGCCACGCCGTCAAACTCCTTGGCATCCGCCGGCGGCTCTTTCTTGGTGGTGATGTTCGGCCATTTTTCGGCGTATTCGGTGTTGATCTCGAGCCATTTCTCCAGTCCCGGCTCGGTATCGGGCTTGATGGCGTCGGCGGGACATTCGGGCTCGCACACGCCGCAGTCGATGCACTCGTCCGGATGGATGACGAGCATGTTGTCGCCCTCGTAGAAGCAATCGACCGGACAGACCTCGACGCAGTCCATGTATTTGCACTTGATGCAATTGTCGGTCACGACATAGGTCATCTGGCGGCTCCGGCCTCCAATTCAGGCGATTGCGCGGGTGAGGTATCCGCTTTGACGGACGCTTGCAAGGGCGCCGTTTTCACGCCGCCGCCCGCCGCCGGAACAGCATGCTCTGCAAGCATGGCAAAGCGAAATTGCTCTATCCGGATTGGTCTTTCAGACGGTCGACGGCGCGGCGGTCTTTCTTGGTCGGTCTGCCGGCTCCGGCCCCCCGCTCCTCGGATATGACGGATGGCGGCTCCTTCGAGGCCGAAAGATCCTCGTAGAGCATGCGCGCTTCCTCCGCAGGTCCGCGCCTGACGCCAGGCGCGAGAATCCTGTAGACCAGGACCCTCCGGTCGAGCGCCACGGTCAGAACATCTCCCGGTTTTACGGGCTGCGACGCCTGTTCGATCTTGTCGCGGTTGAGGCGGACGCGGCCGGCGGCGACGAGCTTCGCCGCAAGCGAGCGGGATTTCACCACGCGGGCGAAGAACAGCCACTTGTCGATGCGCTGGCGATCCGCTGCGGGCATCGACGATGTGCCGCTACTTCTTCAGCTGGTCGCGCAGCGCGGCGAGCTTGGCGAAAGGCGAATCCGGATCGAAGCGGGGGGGCCGCTCCTCGCGCGGCTTCGGCTGGAAGGAAGGTTTGCCCCTCTGACGGTCCTTATGGGGGCCCTTGTGGGGACCCTTATGGGGTCCCTCGTGCCGACCCTTGTGATGGCCGTCGCGGTCCTGGCCCTCGCCGGCGGCTTCGAAACGGCCGGGCTTGCCTTGGCGATCGAAGCGGCGGCCTTGGGCGCCGTCCTCGCGGCGCGGCGCATTCGCCTCCGCCCCGCCGGGGCGGCGGTGATCCTTGCCGCGCTCCCGGTGGTGACGCGGGCCGCGCTCGAACCGCGCCGGGCGCCAGAGAAGGATCGGCTTCGGCTCTTCGGTCTCGGCATTCGCTTCAGGCGCGACGGGTTCTTCCGCAATGGCGGCCTTGTCGCCTCCGCTCGGGCCGAGCTCGGTCGGGGCAGGTTCGTCCAGCCCTGCCTTCGCCTGCGCATCTGCGGCAGACTGGGGGGGAGCTGCCTCGGAGATCTCACCCCCACCCGCCTCGCTTCGCTCGGCGACCTCCCCCATCGAGGGGGAGGTAACGTGATCGGCAGCCGCTTCATCGCCAGCCGTTTGCACCGGCTGGGCAGTCTGGTCCGTCACGGTCTCAGCCGTTTCCGAACGGGTCTCGGCGAAAGCCTCATCCGTCCGCGCTATCGCTTGCGCCTCGGATCCGGCGCCCTCGTCACGTTGCACGGATTCCGGCTGTGTGCCCTCGGCGATAGCCTGCGGTTCGGGTTGAGGGCTTTCCGTCGCGGTCTGCGCTTCTTCCCTCGCCGCCTCGGCCGCTTTCGCCTCGGCGGCTGCCTTCGCCGCAGCAGCTTCCCCGGCTTCGCGCTGGGCGCGGTCGATCGCCTCCAGCCGCGCCGTCACCTCGGCGGCGGGCCTGGCCTCGGCGCGGTAGCCGAGGCCTTTCAGGATTTCCTCCATGTCCTCGGCCTTGGCGCCCAGGATCGACATCATCGCGGGCGTCACCGTGAAGGCATTGCCGTCGAAGGCGCCGTCGGGGCGCGCACCGGTTCCCGCCTTCCAGGCGAGCGCCGGCCGGATCAGGTCGGCAAGACGCTCCAGTATATCGACGCGCACGGCGCGGCGCCCAAGGACGCGGAAGCCTGCCAGCCGGTAGAAGGCCGGATCGAATTGCGGATCGGTCACGACCGAGGTGCGGCCGGCGGCAAGCAGTTGCACGACATCGCCAAAACCCGGCCGATTCTTGCCGTCGTTCTTCAAGGCCCAGAGCAACGTCAGCAGGCCCGCCGGTGCCGGCTTGACCAGCGCCGGCACGAAAATGTGGTAGGCGCCGAAGCGGACGCCGAGCCGGCGCAGGGCGGCGCGCGCCTCCTGGTCGAGCGTCTTGACATCGGCGGCGACGTCGCGGCGGTTGAGAAGGCCGAAATTCTCCACCAGGCGGAAGGCGATGCCGCGCGCCATGCCGGACAGCTGCTCGGCATTGGCAAGATCGATCAGCGGCTTCAGCAGGCTCTCGATCTGGTAATTGACGAAGCGTTCCGCGCGCGCGGCCACATGATCGCGCGCCGGCCCGGTGAGCTGCTCGTCGGCAAGCAGGATGACACGCGGCTTCAGCGGATCGTCGCCCGCCGTCAGCGTCGCCACCGGCGCGCCGATCCAGCGCAGGGTGCCGTCGGAGGCGAGCGCCAGGTCGCCGTTGGCGCAGGCGGCGAAGCGTTCCGCGCGCTGGTCGAATTCCTGCGCGAGCGCCTTCTGCGCCGCCGCCCGGACCGCCTTGGCGTCCTCGCCCTCGGCGCTCTGGTCGGCGGTAAAGCGGAAGCCCTGCAGCTCGCCGACATGGTGGCCTTCCACCAGCACGGCTCCCGACGATCCTATTTCCGCTTCCGGCATGCTGTTTTCCCGCAGGCGCTTCATGAGGACGGAAGTCCTGCGGTCTACGAAGCGTTTCGTCAATCGCTCATGCAGCGCATCGGACAGCCTGTCTTCCGTCTCGCGCGTTTTCTCCTGCCAGTGTGTCGGATCGGCAAGCCAGCCGGGACGGTTGGAAACGAAGGTCCAGGTCCTGATCTGGGCGATGCGCGCCGACAGCGTATCGATGTCGCCCTCGGTCGAGGAGGCGCGCTTCACCTGGTCGGCAAGATAGTTTTCATCCACCTGGCCCTTGCGCACGAGGTCGAAATAGATGGACGCGACCAGGTCGGCATGCTGCGCCGGCGCAATCTTGCGGTAATCGGGCAGGGCGCAGGCGTCCCACAGCATGGAGACGCGCTCGCGCGTGGTGGCGAGATCGCGGATCTCGGGCTCGTTTGCAAGCTGTTCCAGCGCGCGCTGGTCGACGGCCGGCAGCGCCTTCGTCAGGCCCTCGAAGGCGGGCGTCGTCTCGATCGAGCGCTTCAGCGCGTCGAGGCTGGAGAAATCGAAGGAGGCGGTGCGCCATTGCAGCACCTTCACCGGCTCGAAATCGTGGCCCTCGATCTTCTCGACGAGATCGTCGGCGAACGGATCGACCTGGCCGGTCACGCCGAAGGTGCCGTCGCGCAGGTGACGACCGGCGCGGCCGGCGATCTGGCCGATCTCGGCGGCGGTGAGATCGCGGAACTGGAAGCCGTCGAACTTGCGGTTCTGGGCGAAGGCGACGTGATCGACGTCGAGGTTGAGCCCCATCCCGATAGCGTCGGTGGCGACGAGGTAATCGACATCGCCGGACTGGTAGAGCGCCACCTGGGCGTTGCGGGTGCGAGGACTGAGCGCGCCCATGACCACCGCGACGCCGCCGCGCTGGCGGCGGATCAGCTCGCCGATGGCATAGACTTCGTCGGCCGAGAAGGCGACGATCGCCGAGCGGCGCGGCAGGCGCGTGATCTTCTTCTGGCCGGCATAGGCGAGATGCGACATGCGCGGCCGGGTGACGGTCGAGATGCCCTTCAGGAGCCGCTCCAGGATGCCGCGCATGGTCGCCGCGCCGAGAAGCAGCGTCTCCTGGCGGCCGCGCAGATTGAGGATGCGGTCGGTGAAGATATGGCCGCGCTCGAGATCGCCGGCGAGCTGGACCTCGTCGATGGCAACAAAGGCGGCGTCCGTCTCGCGCGGCATCGCCTCGACCGTGCAGACAGAGAAGCGCGCGCCCGGCGGCACGATCTTCTCCTCGCCCGTATGCAGGGCCACATTGGCGGCGCCGACCTTGTCGACGACGCGGCCATAGACCTCGCGCGCCAGGAGCCGCAGCGGCAGGCCGATCAGCCCGCTCTCGTGCGCCACCATACGCTCGATGGCCAGGTGCGTCTTGCCGGTGTTGGTCGGCCCGAGAATGGCCGTGACCTCGCGCCCCGAAGGCGCGGACTGGATGTCAGGCATGATCTGGAAATTCATCGCGACAATAAAGGCTTTTCGGGGGAGGCACTTTCCGTGCAGCGCTTGCGCGGCCGCCGTTGCGATCCGAATCGCGTCTCGGGGCGCGTTCCGGCCGCTTATCCACATATAGGAAATCGGCGGCGGCGCAAAATGGCGGATGCCCAAATTAACGCCTGGAACGAGTCTGGAACGAATCGGCGACGAATCAGTGACTCGCGCTGATTCAGCGTTTGTTCACCCCCACATCTGGGGCGGAACATAGCGCGGACAGCGATATGCTGAATCAGCCGCTTCTAATGCAGCGGGTCTCGCCGGTTCAAAGGTTAACGGCTTCGCCAAGCAGGTACGGCTGCGGCCCGCCGGCTGGTCCAAGTACAAGATTTCGTTCATGAAAATTGACGAATTCCTACCGCCGCGCAGGCTGCGGCGCGCCCTGCCGTTAACGAACGGACCATAGCCGGAACAAAGCGGCGACGAATCGCTGATCGGCATATGTTCCGCTTGCGTTCACGGCTACATCTTGTGTGCTCCACCGCTGTTCCAACCATCGCCCACAGGATATCAACAGGCTTGTCCACCGCTGCTCGTGCGGGCGTTAACCTTTGCGTGCCGACACGGGACAGGAGTGTCTCCGCAGGAGTGCTCGTTACGAGCATGTCCATGTCACGGAATGGGCCCCGGTCTTGTCGCCGGTCGCTTGGCTCCGGCGCCAAACCGGGGTGACGCGCTGCGAGGGCCGCCATCCCGGTTTCCGGTACGAGCGGAGCGAGGGTTTGAAGACCGGGATCAATTCCGGAGCTTTCGAATTAGCATTAGCTCAGACGAAATACTGCCCGCCATTCGCCGTGATCGTCGATCCGGTTATGAAGCCGGCGTCGTCGGAGGCGAGGAAGACGACGCAACGGGCGATCTCGGCAGCCTCGCCGAGCCGGCCGGCGGGAATTTGCGCGATGATTTGCTCGCGCACCTTCTCCGGCACCGCCATGACCATGTCGGTGGCGATATAGCCCGGGCAGATGGCGTTGACGGTGATGCCGGCGCGGGCGCCTTCCTGCGCCAGCGCCTTGGTGAAGCCGAGGTCGCCGGCCTTGGAAGCCGAATAGTTGGCCTGGGCGAACTGGCCCTTCTGGCCGTTGATCGAGGAGATGGTGATGACGCGGCCGAACTTGCGCTCGCGCATGCCGTTCCACAGCGGGTGGGTCATGTTGAAGACGCCGTTCAGATTGGTGCTGATCACCTCGTTCCACTGCTCGCGCGTCATCTTGTGGAAAGGCGCGTCGCGGGTGATGCCGGCATTGTTGACGAGGATGTCGACCGGCCCGAGGTCGGCCTCGACCTTTTTTATACCATCCGCGCAGGCGTCGTAGTCGGCGACCGACCATTTGTAGACGGGAATGCCGGTCTCGTCCTTGAACTTGCGGGCCGCCTCGTCATTGCCCGCATAGTTGGCGGCGACATTGTAGCCGGCGCCCTTGAGTGCGACGGCAATCGCAGCGCCGATGCCGCGCGAGCCGCCGGTGACGAGTGCTGTTCGTGGCATTGGTTCCTCCTCCCGATTAGCGGCAGGTCGGCAGTAGGCAGTCGAGATTATCTATCCCCTTCTTTGCCGACTGCCGATTGCCCTTCCTTAGTTCATCGCTTCCACGCACATTGCAACGCCCATGCCGCCGCCGATGCAAAGCGTGGCGAGGCCTTTCTTCGCGCCGCGGCGGCGCATCTCGAAGACCAGCGTGTTGAAGATGCGGGCGCCGGATGCGCCGATCGGGTGGCCAATGGCAATCGCCCCGCCATTGACGTTAACGATTTCCGGGTTCCAGCCGAGATCCTTGTTCACCGCGCAGGCCTGCGCGGCAAATGCCTCGTTGGCTTCGACCAGATCGAGGTCGTCGGCCTTCCAGCCGGCCTTCTCCAGCGCCTTGCGGGAAGACGGGATAGGGCCCGTGCCCATGATCTTCGGATCGACGCCGGCCGTCGCCCAGGAAACGATGCGCACCAGCGGCGTGATGCCGCGGCGCTTCGCTTCCTCCTCGGTCATCAGCACGACGGCGGCGGCGCCGTCATTGATGCCGGACGCATTGGCGGCGGTCACCGTGCCTTCCTTGTCGAAGGCGGGGCGCAGCTTCTGCATGGCCTCGAGCGTGGCGCCGTGGCGGATGTACTCGTCCTGGTCGACGACGATGTCGCCCTTGCGGGTCTTGACGGTGACCGGGACGATCTCGTCCTTGAATTTGCCGGCTTTCTGCGCGGCCTCGGCCTTGTTCTGCGAGGCAAGAGCGAACTTGTCCTGGTCGTCGCGGGTGATCTGGAACTGGCGCGCCACGTTCTCGGCGGTGATGCCCATGTGGTACCCGTTGAAGGCGTCCCACAGCCCGTCCTTGATCATGGTGTCGACCATGGCGTAGTCGCCCATCTTCACGCCCTGGCGCAAATGCGCGCAGTGCGGCGACATGGACATGGATTCCTGGCCGCCGGCGACGATCACCCTGGCGTCGCCGGTGGCGATCTGCTGCATGCCGACCGCAATGGTCCTGAGACCCGAGCCGCAGACCTGGTTCAGCACCCAGGCGGTGGTCTCCTTCGGCAGGCCGGCCGCGATCGACGCCTGGCGCGCCGGGTTCTGGCCCTCGCCCGCGGTCAGCACCTGGCCGAAGATCACCTCGTCCACTTCGCCGGCCTCGACGCCGGCGCGCTCCAGCGCCCCCTTGATCGCCGTTGCGCCGAGTTCGTGCGCCGGCAGATTGGCGAAGGCGCCGTTGAAGGAACCGACGGGCGTGCGCGCGGCGCTTGCCACGACGATGGAGGATGAAGCGCTCATTTTGGTCTCCAGCTAGGTTGTTCCGGCGGCGGACAGAGGTCCGATTGCCATGGTTGTTGCCCTTTCCCGTGGCCGAGTCAAACCGGAAACAGGTCGAAGCGTCGCGGCCGGGGGCGGAGATCCGATCGCGAGATGAAGGAGGAAATGCCGCAAATTTTCGGGCGTCTCGCAATTCTGCACTGCACAAAACGCTTTCTTTTGCGCAGCATTTGCGCATATCCTCGATATGGAGACTACTGTAAGTTGACGCTTACCGAAGCGTCCCGGCACTCTGGAGGCGCCTAATGCCCGCAAAAGATGATCCGGTGGTCATCAAGAAATACGCGAACCGTCGGCTCTACAATACGGGCACGAGCACCTACGTTACGCTCGAGGACTTGGCCGAGATGGTGAAGCGCGGCGAGGAATTCTCCGTCCAGGACGCCAAGACCGGCGAGGACATCACCCATCCGGTGCTGACGCAGATCATCTTCGAGCTCGAGAACAAGGACGGGCAGAACATGCTGCCCATCTCCTTCCTGCGCCAGCTGATCTCGTTCTACGGCGACCAGATGCAGATGATCGTGCCGAGCTTCCTAGAACAGTCGATGATCGCCTTCGCCAAGGAGCAGGAACGCTTCCGCGAGCAGATGAAATCGACCTTCGGCCAGACGCCGATGGACATGATGAAGATGCCGTCGACCATGAAGGCGTTCGAGGAGCAGACCCGGCGCAATGTCGAGATGTTCCAGAACGCCATGCGCATGTTCACGCCCTTTCCGGCCGGATCGGGCGCGGCCAGTTCCGAGGCGAAGAAGGAAAAGTCCGACAAGGACAAGGATCTGCAGGAGTTGAAGGAGCAGATCGCCGCCATGCAGAGGAAGCTCGACCAGATCGGGGAGTAGGATCTTTAGGCTACTGCAAGTTAAGAGCTACCCCTTGCCTTAACCCAGAATTCCGGGCGCGGCAGAAGGTGACGCCGTCATTCGTGACTGCGCTGAAGCCGCTCAAAGACCTGCTCGGCCGGAATGCCTGGGCCGCTCTCGATGCCCTTGCGGATGATCCTCGCGGAGATCAAGCTTCGCCTGCCGCTGCTCCTTGCGTTGATCGCTCTTCGCTACCATCCCAGCGCCAGTCCATCCTTGCGCGGGTCGGAGCCGCCGACGAGGAATCCGGTCTTCCGGTCGATGACGATCATCTGGCCGCCGCCGAGCGGGGAGGCGACCGGCCGGACTTCGTGGCCCATCGATCGAAGCGCTGCGCGCAGTGCGGCGCCGATGCCGGCTTCCGCCTCGAGCACGCCGTCGGTGCCCCAGAACAGCCGCGGATGATCGATCGCCGCCTGCGGGTCCATGCCGTGATCGACCAGGTTCGAGAAGACGTGGGCATGGCCCATCGGCTGATAGGCGCCACCCATCACGCCGAAGGAGACTGCCGGCTTGCCGTCCCTGTACGCCATCGCCGGAATGATGGTGTGCAGCGGGCGCTTGGAGGGGCCGATCTCGTTCGGGTGCCCTTCCTCCAGCGTGAAGCAGGCGCCGCGGTTCTGAAGGAAAACGCCGGAGCGTGGCGTCGCCACCTTCGAGCCGAAGGCGTGGTAGAGGGAATTGATGAAGGAGACGGCGCGCAGGTCGCGATCGACCACGGTGAGATAGACGGTGTCG
>JBQCFH010000561.1:0-11135 GCA_051959385.1 Rhizobiaceae bacterium
TGCCGCGCTGCATCAGGTGCCCGCCCGCATTGTCGACGATCAGCGTATGCGGCACGCCGTGGCAGCCGAGTTCCCATGCGGTGAGTTGTGCGCCCTGGTTGCGCGGTCGCGTCTCGTCGACATAGACATGCACCGGCACGCCTTCTTCCGTCGCGAGATAGATCGGCGCGGTCGCCGTGCCGTAGTCGACGGTCGCGACCCAGCCGGCATTGCAATGGGTGAGAATGTTGACCGGCTCGCCCGGCTTCTTGGCGGCCGCGATCTCCTTGATGAGCGCCAGCCCGTTGCGGCCGATGGCGCGGTTGATCTCGACATCCTCGTCGGCGATCTCGGCGGCGCGGCGGTAAGCGGCGTCGGCGCGTGCCGACGGTGCCAGCGGCTTGAGCACGGCGCGCATGTCGTCCAGCGCCCAGCGCAGATTGATGGCGGTGGGTCGCGTCGCGTGAAGCGTCTCCCAGGCCGCGTGGAGCGCGCCGTCCGAGGGGTCGCGGCGCATCTCGAGCGCCATGCCGTAGGCGGCCGTGGCGCCGATCAGCGGAGCGCCCCGAACCCACATGTCGCGGATGGCGATCGCGGCGGCGTCGAGCGTATGCAGCGTCTCGACGCGGAATTCGTGCGGCAGCCAGCGCTGGTCGATGATGTCGACCGCGTGGCCGTCATCGTTCAGCCAGATCGAGCGGTAGTGGTGTTCTCCGACTTTCATGGGTTCCGTCCGTTTGTGGGTCGTCGGTCGCGGTTCGGCGGTTGTGGCAAGGACCTACGACCGACGATCCACGAACGACGCGTGACTGGCCTTTTCGATCCGCTCGGCGAGCGCATTTACCTCTTCGATGGAATGGATCTGCCGGCGGTTCACGGCAAGGTGCCGGCCGAGTTCGAGCGCGCCCGTCTCGCATCGGGCGCGCAGCGCCGTATCTTCGATGGTCTCGAAATCGGCATTATGCGCGAGGCCAAGGATGCGCCGGTGCATCTCGACGCCCGCGAAACCCAGCGTGTCGGTCCACAGGTCCGAGAGGAAATCATCGAGCGCCTGTTCGGAGCCGAGCCAGTCGCCCCGGTCTTCGAACAGCTCCCGCCGGTAGAGAATGCCGGTGCGCTCCTCGCGCCACAGCCGCGCAAACTCCGCCCGGAAGACCGACCATGCCTCGACGATCGTGGCGAACAGCCATTGCCGCATGGCGACGCGGCTGCCGCTCTCCTCATGGCCGCGCTGCGAGAAATAGGACATCCAGAGGTTCGAGAAATACATGCCGGTGTCGAGCGCCATCGGCCCGTAGAAGGCGAATTCCGGGTCGATCACCTTCGTTTCGTTGTCCGTCACCATGATCGAGCCGGAATGCAGGTCGCCGTGCACCATGGTCTGGGCGTTGGCCGAGAAGAGGTGCTTCATGTGCTGCGCGGCGACCTTGAGGTCGCGGTCGGCGCGAAGACGGGCAACGATGCCGTCGAGTTCGGGCGAGGTGTGGCGGTTGCGCGGCGCGTCGAAATACGGGTCGGTGAAGACAAGGCTCTCGGTGATGTCGCAGAGCTCGACATTGCCGGCGAAGAGCGCCAGGTCGGCCTTGCGTTTTGCCGTGTTCATGGCGAGGTCGGAGCCGCGGAAGAGCGTCCGCGCCATGAAGAGGCCCATGTGCCGGGCGAGGTCCGGCAATTGCCGGCCGTCGATCAGCGCGCGGCGCAGGATGACATGCGGCGAGAGATAATCCATGACGATCATCGCCTGCGCCTCGTCGAAATGGTGGATCGCCGGCACCATGCCCGGATCGCGTGCGTTCTGGCGCATCAGCGCATGGTACTCGAAGAAGGAGCGCTTGAGCGGCAGGGGCCAGCTGTCGCCGACGAGCCGCACATAGGGCAGCGCCTGCTTGACCACGACCGCCCCCTTCTCGCCCTCGACGATGAAAACGAGGTTGAGATTGCCGTCGCCGACCTCGCGCACCTTCCAGCTGCCGGCGGCGCCGACGCGCTCCTTCAGCGCCGGGATGCCCGCCAGCCGCCCCGGCAAACTCTCGACCGTCAGCGCCTCGAACGCAGGCTTGTCCATTTGATCTCCTCCCATAAATGTCAGCTATCCCCCTCATCCGGCCCTTCGGGCCACCTTCTCCCCGTTGGGGAGAAGAGGGCGCGGCGCCGCGGCCGGCACCTCCTCTCCCCGCCGGGGAGAGGGTGGCGAGCCCCCGGGTCCGGCCTTTGGCCGGCCCGAGGACAGGCTCCGCGAGCCGGGTGAGGGGCGGCGACATCACCTCAACGCCGCGGCGATATTCCCGCCGTCAACGGTGGTCACGTCGGCGGTGGTGCGCTCGGCAAGCGCCTGGTGCAGGAACGCCTCGGCCACGTGCTCGGCCCTGACTTCCTGGTGCAGCAGGTTGCCCGACATGTATTCCTTTTCCGAGACGCCCCGCGCCTTCGACCGGCTGGCGATCATGGCGTCGTCGAGCAGGCCGGAGCGGATGCGATCGGCATTGACCGCGTTGGAGCGCACGCCGATCGCGCCATATTCCAGCGCGTATTGCCGGGACAGGAACAAGGTCGCCGCCTTGGGCAGGCCGTAGGCGCCGAAATTCGCGCCCGGATTGATGGCCTGTTTCGATGTGTTGAAGAGGAGCACGCCGCCCGTGCCCTGCTCCTGGAAGATGCGCACCGCATTCTGCGCCACGCTCTGGTGCGAGAAGAAGTTGAGCTCGAAGCTCTTGCGCAGGATCGCGTCGGGGAGTTCGCCGATCCTGCCCTCGAACGCCGCCCCTGCATTGGAGACGACGAGATCGACGCCGCCGAACGTCCTGACCGCCTGGTCGAACGCCGCGCGCACGGAGGCCGGGTCGGTGACGTCGCAGGCGACCCCGATCGACTTGTTGCCGGCCGCCTTGGCGGCGGCTTCCGCCTTGGCGGCATCGAGGTCGGCGACGACCGCGTGCGCGCCATAGGAGGCGAAGAGCTTCGCCGTCGCCGCGCCGATCGCGCCGCCGCCGCCGGTGACGAGCAGCACCTGGCCGCTCAGCGGCTTCGGCTTGTTGCCGGCAAGCTTCGCCTGCTCCAGCGACCAGTATTCGAGCTCGAAGAGCTCGGCCTTGGAAAGCGGATGGAACCTGCCGACCACTTCGGCGCCTGCCACCGCCTCGATCCACATCTCGCCGATATCCGACGCGATGCGCGCATCCTTCAGGCTGTGGCCGAAGCCGAACATGCCGAGACCCGGCACCAGTGCGAGCCGCGGCATGGGGTCGAGCATGGTGCGGGAGATGTCGTCCCTGGCGTTGTTGGTCTCGAAATAGTCGGTGTAGTCGGCGACATATTTCGCCACCCGCGCCTTCACCTTTTCGGCATAGCCAGCCGGATCGCCCGCCTCCGGCGCGTCGAGCACCATCGGCCCGGTCTTGATGCGGATCGAAAGGTCCGGCGTGCTGACGCCCGATTCCGCCAGCCGCTCGAGATCGGCGGAGGCCAGGAATTCCTTGATCTTCGGCGAGGTGCGGAAATCGGCGACGAAACGGTCGAACCGGCCCTCGCCGCGCGGGAATGCGACGGCGCCGCGCAGCATGGGCGCAATCTCTTCCGGCCGCGCCAGCCTCGCCGGCAGGGCGGCCTGCCTGCCGCGGCCCGTCTTGGAAGCGATGTACCGTTCCGCAACCGTGACGTAATGGATCATCCGGTCGTAGGCCTGCTTCGCATCGTCGCCGAAGGTGAAGATGCCGTGCTTGTCGAGGATCAGGCCTTCGACGCTCGGATCCTGTTCGTAGATATCGGCGGCTGCCTTGGCGAGGTCGAAGCCCGGCTTGATGTAGGGCACGAAGCCCATCTTGGGGCCGAACACTTCGCGGCAGAGCGGTTCGCTGTCTTCCTGGTCGACGATACCGAGGATCGCGGTCGAGTGCGTATGATCGACGAATTTGTGCGGCAGGAAGGCGTGCAGCAGCGTTTCGACGGAAGGGTTCGGCGAGGCGGGATCGATGAGGTTGGCGCGCTGCAGCGCCACCATGTCCTCGTCCGAGAGCTTTTCCAGTTCGCGCGCCTTGAGCAGCGGCTTCAGCTTCACGGCCGGCAGGCCGGCGGGCTCGATGACGCCCATGTCCCAGCCGCTGCCCTTGACGCAGAGCACGTCCCATTCGTCGCCGACGAGGTCCTTCACGGTGAGCTTGCAGGAGGTATTGCCGCCGCCATGCAGCACCAGCCTCGGCTCGCCGCCGAGCAGCCGCGTCGTATAGACGCGCAGCGCCAGTTCGCGACCGACCCCCTTCCTGGCGTAGCTCGAAACGAGCGCCTCGGCCTCGTCGTCCTTCCACAGATTCTGCATTCTTTCTTCCTTCGGCGCCGGTCCGGATCGCGCGGCGCATCGCAAATTCCGCAACGGAATAGGGGCCTACGGGCCGCCGTTCAAGGGCGATTGTCGGCGGCGGCTTCTTCCTGTCGGGAGAGGCGCTGCCGTGCATCTCGGCGGAGCTATTTTATCAGCGCCGCAACCTTGCGGAAGTTCGGATCGGCCGCCGTGCCCAGCCATTCGAAGATCGCCATCTCGGTCGTCACGATCTCCGCGCCGTGGCGCCGCATTCGCTCGATGGCAGCTTCCTTGCTTTCCGAGCGGCGCGAGCCGATGGCGTCCTGCGCCACGTAGACCTCGTGACCGCCGTCGATCAGGCCGAGCACGGTCTGCAGAACGCAGATATGCGCCTCGCAGCCGGCTACGAGGATGTCGGGCCGGTCTTTCGGCAGCATCTCGAAGAAACCGTCGGCGCGCGTCGCGTCGAATTCCATCTTGGCGAGCGTGGGCAGCCCTTCGACGGGAAGCTCCGGCACGGTCGGGCCGAGGCCCTTCGGGTTCTGCTCGGTCACGACCACCGGCACCCCGAGCGCCTTCGCCGCCGCCATCAGTTTTCCCGAATTGGCGATTGCCCGATCCGCTCCCTCGATCGCCGGCGTCAGCTTCTGCTGCAGATCGATCACCAGAAGGGTCGTGCGGTCGCGGTCGATGGTCCTCATTGGGTCGGCTCCCTCGAAGCTGTTCCAGACGATGGGATCATGGTCTAGGGTGGCTGAAATGCCCGCACCATAGCGCAGGACGAGAGGAACGCCATCATGCTGATGACCGCCGCCGACTATCGCGAATCGCTCCGCGCCTATCGGCCGCGCGTCTTCGTCGAGGGCGAGCGCATCGAAAGCGTCGCCGACTCCGCCATCCTCAGGCCCGGCGTCAATGCGATCGGCGTCACCTACGACCTCGCCCATGTCGCCGACCATGCCGAGGTGATGACCGCCCGCCAGCACACTTCCGGCAAGCTGGTGAACCGCATGGTCCATGTCGACCGCGATTCATCCGACCTGCTCGCCAAGCTCGAGGCGGTGCGGCTCGCCTGCAAGATATCCGGCTGCGCCCAGCGCTACCTGACCCACGACGCTTTCTGCGGCATCTTCCAGGCGACGCGGCTCGCCGACGACGCGCACGGAACCGACTACCATCAGCGCTTCCTCGCCTACATGCACGATGCCCAGGACCGCGACCTCACGCTCGGCGTGGCCATGACCGATGCCAAGGGCGACCGTTCGAAGCGCGCCGGCCAGCAGGCCAACCGCGACGCCTATGTCCACATAAAGGAGCGGCGGAAGGACGGCATCGTCATCTCCGGGGCAAAGGCGATCGTCACCGGCGCGCCCTACATGCACGGGTTCCTCGTCATGCCCTGCCGCACGCACGTTCCGGAAGATGCCGATTTCGCCGTCTGCTGCGCCGTGCCTGTCGATGCGGAAGGCGTCACGATCGTCGCCCGCAAGGCCGGACGGCCGGGCGAGCCTGCGGCCAGATTCTCCGGCAAATACGGCCAATCGACCGGCGTCGTGCTCTTCGAGGATGTCTTCGTGCCGTGGGACCGCGTCTTCATGGCGGGCGAGACGGAGGAGGCAGGCCATCTCACCACCTCCTACGCCACGCATCATCGCCAGACCTGCATCGGCGCCCGCGCCGGCTTCGGCGACCTCCTGATCGGCGCGGGCGCGCTGATGATCGAGGCGAACGGCCTCGATCCGGAGAAGCATGGCCACATCCGCGAGGACATGGTCGAACTGATCAAGATCGTCGAGGGCTTTTATGCCTGCGGTATCGCCGCCTCGGTCCACTGTACCCGCGAGGCGGCCGGCAATGTCATGCCGGATGTCGTTTTCTCCAATATCGGCAAGCTGCTCCTCGCCACCCAGATCTACGACATGCACCGCCTCGTCCATACGGTGTCCGGCGGGCTGATCGCGACCCTGCCGGGGCCGGCGGAAGATCACAATCCCGCGACCGCGGGCTCGCTCGCCGCCGTCCTCGGCGCCCGTTCCGACATCCCCCATGCCAGCCGCATGGAGGTAGCCCGCTTCGTCGAGGACCTGACCGTCTCCGACCAGGCCGGCTGGTATTCGGTGATCTCGCTGCACGGCGGCGGCTCGCCGGAGGCGATGAAACGCGAGATCTGGCGCAATTATCCGGTCATGGAGAAGGTCGAGCTGGTCGAGGCGCTGCTCGAGCGCGGCGTGCTCGACGACGGCCGCCGCCTCTCGAAGCAGCCCGGCCGCTGCTGCGTGACGGGATGCACGGTCCGCGACCTGCCCGGCGTCGAGGCCAAACCGACCCTTGCGGTTTCCCAGGCTGCGGA
The DNA here is from genome assembly GCA_051959385.1 of Rhizobiaceae bacterium. Classification (GTDB taxonomy): domain Bacteria; phylum Pseudomonadota; class Alphaproteobacteria; order Rhizobiales; family Rhizobiaceae; genus Mesorhizobium_L. The sequence continues at coordinate 6,624 of JBQCFH010000561.1, forward strand.
ATAGACCGGGTCAAGGGTCCGCTGAGCGACGCTCATCGGGCCCTGGGCAGGGATGGCGCATGAACGACAATGAAAAGAACAAGGGCGGCGCTCCGAAAAAGATCGACTGGTACTTCGATCTGATCTCGCCTTTCGCTTTTTTGCAGTTGAATGCCTTCGGCCGGCTGCCCCCCAATGTCACGGTGGTGCCGAAGCCGGTTCTGCTTGGCGCCATCCTCAGCCACTGGGGGCAGATGGGTCCGGCCGAGATCGCGCCCAAGCGCCTCCACACCTACCGCATGGCGCAGTGGCTGGCCTCCGAGCGCGGCATCAGCTTCACCATGCCCGAGCGGCACCCCTTCAATCCGCTGAAGGCGCTGCGCATGCTGGCAGCGCTCGGACCCGACCTGCAGACGGTCCGGCGCGCTTTCGATTTCGTCTTCGTGGAGGGCAGGGCACCCGACACCGACGAGGCGCTCGAGGATTTCGGCCACTACATCGTGACCGCCGGAGCGGCGGCCAGGCTGGCGGGCGAGCAATCCGCCAAGGACCGGCTCCGCGAACTGACCGACGAGGCGATCGGCCGCGGCGTCTTCGGCGTACCGACCTTCCATGTCGACGGGGAGCTTTTCTGGGGCGACGACGCCACCGGAATGCTGATCGATTACCTGGAAAATCCCGCGCTCTTTACCGAGGCCAAGATGGCGCGACTGAAGACGCTGCCGGTCGGCGTGCAACGCAAGCTCGTGCGCCCTCAATAGTCGAAGGAGCGCCGCCGCGTCGATTCACGCGAATGGAGCGGACCGTCTTTTCCCCTCGACGATCCGCTCCCGCGCGTCCTCCGCTCGCAAATCTATTTCCGGCGGACCCGTGAGTGACGCCGGCGTACCGGCACGGCGCTCGGTTCGACAAGCCTGCGATAGAGGTGCCATGTGGCGTGACCGAGGATCGGCACGACCACGGCCAGGCCAGCGAAGATCGGGATGGAGCCGATGACGAGCGCCACCGCCACGATCAGCCCCCAGGCCGCCATCTGGCCCGGATTGACCATCACGGCCCGGAACGATGTCGTGACCGCCTCGTAGGCGCCGGCATCGCGGTCGAGCAGCAGCGGGAAGGCGATCACGGTCGTGGCGAGCACGACGACGGCGAAGATGAATCCGGCGAGATTCCCGAAGACGATCACCATCCAGCCCGCCCGTGTCGTGAAGAGTTCGTGCAGGAAGGCGCCCACCGACGCCGGCGCGCGGTCGCCGAACTGCCAGACATAGATCGCCTTGGCCGCCAGCAGCCACAGCACGAACACGCAAAGCAGGTAGACGCCCATTGCCACGATGGAGGGGATGGCGGGCGAATGCCGCACCTCCAGCGCATGCTGCCAGGACGTGTCCATGCCGAGCTCGCGCCGCCGGCTGATCTCGTAGAGGCCGACGCCCGCCAGCGGGCCGATCAGCGCGAAGCCCGACATCAGCGGAAACAGCATCGGCAGCGCGTTGTTGCCGGAGGTCCACGCCGCCAGCACCACGCCGACGAGCGGATAGATCAGGCAGAGGAACACGTAATGCGACGGCTTCGACATGAAGTCGTCCAGTCCGCGCCTCAGCGCCTCCTCGAGATCGGCATAGCGTATCTTGCGCACGCCGAGTTCGACCGGCCGTTCGCCTGCCCCGGCAATCACATGAAAGTTCGACATGACCATGCTCCCTGTCGGTTCGGAGCGGTCGCTGTCTCGCGAGACTGTCGTTGCCTGGTCACGCGGGACGCGACCGTGGCAGGAACCTACCCTATTCGCGGCGTTTTGTCGCGGATTGAGTGGCCTATTTAGGGAATTGTGAACGGGACGGGCCGGATTCGCGTCCTCCGGCGGACAACTTTGTCCATGACATCGCCGCGGGCCCGTGCGATAAACGCGGCGAGAGACAGGGGCGTCCGTCGCGAGGCGGGCTGAGATGTACCCTTTGAACCTGAACCAGATCATGCTGGCGGAGGAAGTCGCTCGGGGCCCGGCCTGAAGAACCATCCGCCCCGTGACCGCCCCGCCGAAAGGGGCGAAGATGAAAATCGGAAATACGACTCCCGGCGGCCTGCTTGGCGAGATGCGGCAGGCGTCCCCGCTTGTCCACTGCATCACCAACTATGTGGCGATGAACATCGCCGCCAACGTGCTTCTGGCCGCAGGCGCTTCGCCGGCCATGGTGCATGCCGAACAGGAGGCCGGCGAGTTCGCGGCGATCGCCGGCGCGCTGACGGTCAACATCGGCACGCTATCGGAAGGATGGATCGCCGGCATGCGGCGCGCGGCGGAAGGCGCGAACAGAGCCGGCAAGCCGTGGGTGCTCGACCCGGTTGCGCATTTCGCCACCGCCTACCGGCGCGAAACCGTCGCCGGCCTGATGGAACTCCGGCCCGCCATCGTCCGCGGCAATGCGTCCGAGATCATCGCGCTTGCCGGCGGCGTGAGCGCGGGGCAGGGCGTCGACAGCGGCGACACGGTCGCGAGCGCCGAGAGTGCCGCGCGGAAAATCGCCCGCCGGACCGGCGCCACGGTGGCGGTCACCGGCGCCGCCGATTTCGTTACCGACGGGGAGCGCGCGGTCCGCATCGAAGGCGGCTCGGCGCTGATGCCGCGGGTAACCGCGCTCGGCTGCTCGCTCACCTGCCTGGTCGGCGCTTTCGCCGCCATCCGGCCGGCCGATCCCTTCGCCGCCGCAGTCGCCGCGCTTGCCGTCTTCGCCGTCGCCGGCGAACGCGCCGGCCGCCTTGCCGAAGGTCCCGGCTCCTTCGGCTGGCGCTTCCTCGACGCGCTCGCCGCGCTCGATCCGGCAAGCCTCGATCGCGAGGCGCGCGTAACGGAGCCCGTTCCCGCATGAGGAAGGCCTGCGACCTGTCGCTCTATCTCGTGCTCGACGCCGATCTGTGCGGGCCGATGGGCATGGTCGAGACGACGCGCGCGGCGGTCGCCGGCGGCGTCACCATGGTCCAGCTGCGCGACAAGCGCGCCTCCACGGCGGCGCTGGTCGAGGCGGGCTGGGCTTTGCAGGATGTCCTTGCCGGAACCGGCGTGCCGCTCGTCGTCAACGACGACGTCGATGCGGCGATCGCGCTGGGCGCCGAGGGGCTGCATATCGGCCAGGACGATTGCGACGCGCATGTCGCACGGCAACGCATCGGCCCGGACATGATCCTCGGCCTTTCCGTCGAGACGGAGGCGCTTGCCGCGGCCATCGACCCGGCCATCGTCGACTATGCTGGCGTCGGGACGGTCTTCGCCACCGCCACCAAGGCGGATCACAAACAACCTGTCGGCCTCGACGGGCTGGCGCGGCTGGTAGCGGCATCGCCCGTGCCAACCGTTGCGATCGGCGGGTTGAAAGCCGAGCATGCCGCGGCGGTTCTGGCTGCGGGTGCCGACGGGCTTGCCGTCGTCTCGGCCATCTGCGGAAAGGCCGATCCGCGCCGAGCGGCGCAAGAGATTGCCGATGCCATTGCCGCCGCGCGGAGAAACTTTGCGGCCCAAACTCCCGCATCCGGCCCGAGGACAGGCTCCGCGAGCCCGGTGAGAGGGGAACTCTCCGCAGATTCAGTGTCCGCGAGGCCGCCCCGTTGATCCGCAATGTCCTCTCCATTGCCGGATCGGACCCCTCCGGCGGCGCTGGCATACAGGCTGACCTGAAGGCCTTCGCCGCGCGCGGCGTCTACGGCATGGCCGTGATCACCGCGCTCACTGCCCAGAATACGCGGGGCGTCTTCGGCGTCGAAACGGTGCCGCCCGATTTCGTCGAAGATCAGATCGGGGCGATCTTCGAGGACATCCGGGTCGACGCCGTGAAGATCGGCATGGTCGCCAGTGCCGGCATCGCCCGCGCCATCGCGGGCGTGCTCTCCGCGAAGCGAACGGGGCCGGTCGTGCTCGACCCGGTGATGGTGGCGAAGGGCGGGGCGGCGCTTCTGGCGGCCGATGCGGTGGACGCGCTGACGACGCGGCTTTTGCCGTTCGCCGCGCTGCTGACTCCGAACCTGCCCGAAGCCGCCGCCCTGCTCGGCGAGCCGGTCGCGACCGATCGCGCCGGCATGGCGGCGCAGGCGGCCCGCCTCCGCGCGCTCGGGCCGGCCGCCGTGCTGGTCAAGGGCGGGCATCTCGAAGGCGAAGGCAGTCCCGACGTGCTGGCGACGGCGGACGGGCTCGAATGGTTCGAGGCGGAGCGCATTCCGACGGCGAATACGCATGGTACCGGCTGTACGCTGTCGAGCGCCATTGCCGCCGAGCTTGCCAAGGGCGCCTCGCCGGCGGAGGCCGTCGCGGTTGCCAAATCCTATCTCGCCGAAGCCATTGCCGCGGCCGGCCAACTCTCGGTCGGCTCGGGCCATGGCCCGGTACACCATTTCCACGCGCTCTGGCGGGAAGATCGGTAGGACGCGATGCGTGCCGACCTGGAGCGATAAATGCAGACTACCCCCACTCCGTCCGCGGGCGGGCCCCCCGACCCCCCGAAAAAGGGGGAGGGAGGGTGGCGGGGCCGCGGGCGGGCCAGC
>JBQCFH010000562.1:0-2129 GCA_051959385.1 Rhizobiaceae bacterium
CGGCGGGAAATAGACGGTGTCGGAGGAAAAGACGATTCTGCGGCCGCCATGGACGAAACTCAGCGCATAGCACTCCGTCACCGGCGGATGGTCCACTCTCAGCGCGGAGACCGCCAGCCCGTTCTCCTCGAGCACCGAGCCCTCGGTGAATTCATCGAATTCGACCAGGTCGCGGATGTCCGGCCGGCCTTCGTCGGCGATGCGGATGTCGATAGCGAAATCGAGCGCCTGGCAGAAATTGCGCCAGTAGGCCTCCGTCCCCGCCGGGCCGAAGACGCGGACCGGCGTCGAGAGGCCGGCCGTCCAGGCGGTGTGGAGGAGCGCACCGAGTTCCAGCACATGGTCGGAATGAAGATGCGTGATGAAAATGAGGTCGAGCGTCTTCAGCGGCATTCCCGCATCGACAAGGCCCTTGGTCACGCCGAGCCCGCAATCCACCACGATGCGGCGGCCGCCCATCTCCAGGAGCGAGGAGGTCGGCATCGGTCCGCCCGGCCGGATCGCCGGCCCGCCCTTGGTGCCGAGGAGAACGAGCCTGTCCGTCACGACCAGTCGCCCTCCGGCCTGCCGTTGAAGCGCTTCTTCAGGCCCGCCCAGCAATCGATGTAGTTGTCCTGCCGCGTCTCGGTCTCGGCGGCGTAGCGCGTCAGCATTTGCGGAAAGCGCGTCTCGAACATGAAGGCCATGGTGTTGTCCAGCTTCTGCGGCTTCAGTTCGGCGAGCGAGGCCTTGCGGTAGCCGTCGGCATCCGGCCCGTGCGCCAGCATCATGTTGTGCAGGGAGATGCCGCCCGGCACGAAGCCCTCCTCCTTGGCGTCGTACTTGCCTTCGATCAGCCCCATGAACTCGCTCATGATGTTGCGGTGATACCATGGCGGACGGAAGGTGTTCTCCGCAACCAGCCAGCGCGGCGGAAAGATGACAAAATCGACATTGGCCGTGCCTTCCTCGCCGGACGGAGCCGTCAGCACGGTGAAGATCGAAGGGTCGGGGTGGTCGAACAGGATCGCGCCGACCGGCGAATAGGTTTTGAGATCATACTTGTAGGGCGCGTAATTGCCATGCCAGGCGACCACGTCAAGCGGCGAGTGGTCGAGTTCGGTGACGTGGAAGGAGCCGCACCATTTGACGAAGAGCCGGCAGGGCTTCTCTTTCTCCTCGTACCAGGCGACCGGCGTCTTGAAGTCGCGCGGATTGGCGAGGCAGTTGGCGCCGATCGGGCCGCGGTCGGGCATGGTGAACTTGGCGCCGTAATTCTCGCAGATATAGCCGCGAACCGGACCGTCGATCAGCTCAACCTTGAAGACCATGCCGCGCGGCACGACGCAGATTTCCGTCGGGCGGATCTCCATGATGCCCATCTCGGTCACGACGCGGATGCCGCCTTCCTGCGGCACGATCAGGAGTTCGCCGTCGGCGTTGAAGAAATGGTCGTCCACCATGGAGACGTTGGCGACATAGACATGCGCGGCCATGCCGGTCTGGGTAAGCGCATCGCCCGCCGTCGTCATGGTGCGGATCCCCGAGAGGAAATCCGTCTCTTCGTTCGGCATCGGCGTCGGGTTCCAGCGAAGCTGGCCGAGCGCGAGTTCGTGGTCATGCAGGTTCGGCGCAGTCTTCCAGTTCTCGAAGGCGGTCGCCTTGAACCGGCCCGTATGCTTTACGCTCGGACGGATCCTGTAGAGCCAGGAGCGCTCGTTGGTGCCGCGCGGCGCCGTGAAGGGCGAGCCGGAAAGCTGCTCGGCGTATAGCCCGTAGGCAGGGCGCTGAGGCGAGTTCCTGCCCTGCGGCAGCGAGCCTTCAAGCGTTTCCGTCTCGAAATCGTTGCCGAAGCCCGGCATGTAGCGAAGCGTCATTGTCGCCTCCCTTGATTGACCGAATGGCAAGTTTGTTGCATTTGTAACGATCGAAAATGTAACCATCAAGGTTCGAAAAATCGTGATCAAAGGCAAGGGTCGAACGTTGCACATGGAGACCCCCACCCGCGGCTTCGCCGCGACCTCCCCACAAGGGGGAGGTGGGGAGCTTCTGACTGCAAGCCAGAATACGGTGCGGCAGAACGCAGGCGAGAAAGATCAGGCGCCCACCTCCCCCCATTCGACGGGCTCAGGACGGGGAGGTCGCGGCGA
>JBQCFH010000563.1:0-4301 GCA_051959385.1 Rhizobiaceae bacterium
GGAACTGCCGGGCGTGTGGGTCACGGCGGTCGGATACGCAGGCGGCACGACGCCGAACCCCACCTACCAGGAAGTGGGCACCGGGCAGACGGGCCATGCGGAAACAGTGCGCATCGTGTTCGATCCCGGAAGCGTGAGCTATGCGGAACTGCTCGCAGTCTTCTGGGAAAACCATGATCCAACGCAGGGAATGCAGCAGGGCGCTGACGTGGGCACCGTCTACCGTTCCGCGATCCATGCCATGACGGCGGATCAGCACGCGGCGGCCCTTGCCTCGCGCGAGGCCTATCAGGCGGCGCTGAAGGAGGCCGGCATCAACCGCACGATCACGACCGAGATCCGGCAAGCGTCCGACTTCTATTTCGCCGAAGCGCACCATCAGCAATACCAGGCCAGGAATCGAGGCAGCCGCTTCGAATTGAAGGGCTCAGGCGTCCGGTTTCCGACGGTCGCAGCAGGCGACTGGATCGGATGATCCTGGGCATCCCGGGCGAACCGGGTTTTCCAAAAGGTCAAAAAATCCGCGTGTAATTTGCCCTCCGGCGTGCAAAAGTGCCGGCGAGCGGGGGCAAATCCCTGCCAGGGCAGCCCCGAAGCCGCAACGGCATGACGGGCGCAAGACCATTGGAAAAACAACCAGGGTGTGGATCACATGAAGCGTTTAGTCCTCGGCCTCGTGGCCGCTACCGCAATGACCCTTCCGGCGTTCGCCGCCGACATCAAGCCCGCCATCATCTACGATCTCGGCGGCAAGTTCGACAAATCCTTCAACGAAGCCGCCTATCACGGCGCCGAGAAGTTCAAGAAGGAAACCGGCATCGACTATCGCGATTTCGAGATCTCGAACGACACGCAGCGCGAGCAGGCGCTGGAGAAATTCGCCGAGGACGGCAACAGCCCGATCGTGGCGATGAGCTTCTCCTTCGAGCAGGCGATCAAGAAGGTGGCGCCGGAATATCCGAAGACCCAGTTCGTCATCGTCGACGACGTGGTCGACCTGCCGAACGTCAGGTCGGTGGTCTTCAAGGAGAACGAAGGCTCCTATCTCGTCGGCGTCATGGCGGCGTTGGCCTCGAAGACTGGCACGGTCGGCTTCGTCGGCGGCATGGACGTGCCGCTTATCCGCAAGTTCGGCTGCGGCTATGTCGGCGGCGTCAAGGCGACCAAGCCGGACGACAAGGTCATCCAGAACATGACCGGCGACACCCCGGCGGCTTGGAACGACCCGACCAAGGGCGGCGAGATCGCGAAGTCCCAGATCGACCAGGGCGCTGACGTGATCTACGCGGCCGCGGGCGGCACCGGCGTCGGCGTGCTGCAGGCTGCGGCGGATGCCGGCAAGCTCGCCATCGGCGTCGATTCCAACCAGAACGGCCTGCAGCCCGGCCACGTGCTGACCTCGATGGTCAAGCGCGTGGACGTCGCCGTCTACAACGCCTTCATGGATGCGAAGAACGGCAAGTTCACCTTCGGTCCGGAGCGCCTCGGCCTCGCCGAGGACGGCGTCGGCTATGCCATGGACGAGAACAACAAGTCGCTCGTCACGCCGGAAATGCAGAAGGCGGTTGAGCAGGCCAAGGCCGACATCATCTCGGGCAAGATCAAGGTCCACGACTATACGTCGGACAATTCCTGCCCGTACTGAGCGGGTTCCAATTTCTTGAGAAGGGCCGCCGGGCACAACCCGGCGGTCCTTTTTCTTTGCGCCACGTGCGGAGACGACCTACCAGTGCGGCGGCTTGGTCACCGGGGTGTCGGGACGGGTCTGTTCTTCCAGTTCGAGAAAACGGGCCGTCAGGGCATCCAGCTTCTTGCGCAGTTGCTCGATGGTCTTCCATTGCTCGGCGAGCTCGCCCGACAATTCGCCGATGGTCTTTTCCTGCTCGGCGATCGTGATTTCGAGGGTGGTCAGCCTGTCGTCCGTCGAACTCAAACGCATATCCTTTCGAGCGCCCGGCGCAGCGGTCCGTTGAGCGGCGCCGGCCGACGCGTCGCCCGGTCGACATAGACGTGGACGAAGAAACCCTCGGCCGCCGCGACATCTTCCTCGTTCCGGAACAGGCCAACCTCGTAGCGTACCGAGGACGTGCCAAGCTTGGCCACGCGGATTCCGGCCGTGACCACGTCCGGGAACGCCACCTCGGAGAAATAGCGGCAGCCGGTCTCGACGACGCGGCCGATCTGATCGCCCGAATGGATGTCGAGCACGCCCTCGCCGATCAGCCAGCCGTTCACCGCCGTATCGAACAGCGAATAGTGAACTACGTTGTTCATGTGGCCATAAATGTCGTTGTCCATCCAGCGCGTCGCAATCGCCTGGAATGCCCGGTAGGCGGAGCGGCCGGATGGCGCTGCTCGTTCGCTCACCACGCCGCCCGGTAGATCGCGAGCGCGTCGGCCTCCGCGACCTCGCGCGGATTGTTGACCAGAAGCCGCGTCTGCTTCATGGCGTCGGCCGCCATCTTGCCGAGATGCTCCTCGCCGATGCCGACATCGCGCAGCCGGCTTTGCAGCCCGACGCGCTTCGACAGCGAGGCCAGTTCCTCGATAAAGGCGGCGCAGCGTCCCTGCGCGCCCTCCTCCCTTTCGAGGGCCGGGAAGGCGTCGGCGGCGATTTCCGCATAGAGATGCGCCGCGTCCGGGGCGTTGAAACGCAGCACATGCGGCAGCACCAGCGCGTTCGAGAGCCCGTGCGGCACGTGGAAGGTGCCGCCGATCGGGTAGGCGAGCGCATGAACGGCGGCCACGGGCGAGTTGGCGAAGGCCTGGCCGGCAAGCATCGAGCCGAGCAGCATGGCGGCGCGGGCATCGAGGTTGCGTCCGTTCTCGACGGCCTGCTCGATATTGGCGCCAAGCAGCCGGAGCGCCTCTTTGGCCAGCATGCGCGAAAGCGGGTTGTTGTTGGCGCTCTTCGAGGCATAGGCCTCGATTGCATGCACCATTGCGTCGACGCCGGTGGCGGCCGTGATCGCCGGCGGCAGGCCGATCGTGAGTTCGGCGTCCAGGACGGCGATGTCGGGCAGGATCACCGGCGAGGAGACGCCGCGCTTCTCCTCCTCGCCGACGGTGATGATCGAAACCGGCGTGACCTCCGAGCCGGTGCCGGCGGTAGTCGGCACCAGTACCAGCGGCAGGCGCGGTCCTTTGGCGTTGCCGACGCCCCACGCGTCGTCGAGGTCTTCGCCCGAGCCGCACAGCAGCGCCGCAAGCTTCGCCACGTCGAGCGAGGAGCCGCCGCCGAAGCCGACGGCACCGGTGATGGCGGCGGCGCGCCCTGTTTCGATCGCCTTTTCCAGCGTGGCGCGGGAGGGATCGGCCTCGACCGAATCGAAGACCGTCACGGTTACGCCGGCCGCCTCGAGCGACCCGATCGCCGGGTCGCAAAGCCCGAGGCGGCGCAGGCCGGGATCGGTGACCACCAGCACGCGCTCGCCGAGCCGCCGGCCGGCCACTTCGCCGAGACGCCTTGCCGAGCCGGGCGCGAATACGACCGAAGCGGTAGTGTTGAAGGTGAACGGGGATATGGGGGGATTTTTCATGGCATGCGAAATTGACAAGCAGCCGCCGATTTGTCGAGACTGTTCTAGGCAACAGCGCATGATTGGCAGGGTGGGTGGGCCGTGCTAATCCTTGACCAAACGATAAAAACTCTCTGAGGGGAACGAGGTTGGCGGATGGCGGAAGCCGCAATCGAGCTGATCGGCATCAACAAGAGCTTCGGCGCTGTCCGGGCCAATCGCGACATCCATCTGACCGTCGAGAAGGGCACGATCCACGGGATCGTCGGCGAGAACGGCGCCGGAAAATCGACGCTGATGTCGATTCTCTACGGGTTCTACCAGGCGGATAGCGGCGAAATCCGCGTCGGCGGCAAGCCGACCAGGATCGACACGCCGAACGACGCCATCGCAGCGGGCATCGGCATGGTGCACCAGCACTTCATGCTGGTGCACAATTTCACCGTGCTGGAGAACGTCATCCTCGGCGTCGAGGGCGAGGCGCTTTTGCGGGCAAGCATCGCAAAGGCCCGCTCCGAACTGCAGCGGCTTGAGCGCGAATACGGGCTCGAGGTCGACCCGGACGCGATCATCGAGACGCTGCCCGTCGGCCTTCAGCAGCGGGTCGAAATCCTGAAGGCGCTCTACCGCGGCGCCGAAACCCTCATCCTCGACGAGCCGACCGGCGTGCTGACGCCGGCGGAGGCGGATCACCTTTTCCGCATCCTCCGCCAGCTAAAGGAGCAGGGAAAGACCGTCGTCCTGATCACCCACAAGCTGCGCGAGATCATGGCCGTCACCGAC
>JBQCFH010000564.1:0-2782 GCA_051959385.1 Rhizobiaceae bacterium
GAACGGCCGCAATTCTCCGACCAGTAGGAGGAGGTGACGTGGCCGATCATGGTCATCGGGATCGCCTGCTTGGGGTCGGCGACGATCTGCGCGCCCTCCTCCAGCACGATCCTCGGATCCTTCGTCTTCAGGCCGACAAGCTGCTTGCGTCCCTTCGCTACAAGGTCCGGCCGCTTCATGCCGCGGATGCCGACGAAATCCGTCTTCTTCTTGCCGACCGCCCAGGAGAGCCCGGCATCGTCCGGTGTCACGGTTCCGTCCGTATCCTGCCCGACGATGATGTAGCCCTTCTCCGCGCGCAGCACGTGCATCGTCTCGGTGCCGTACATGCAGGCGCCGTGCTTCTGGCCTTGCTTCCAGATCGCCTCGATGACCGCCGGGCCGTAGTCGGACGGCACGTTGATCTCGAAGCCGCGCTCGCCGGAGAACGACATGCGGAAAAGCCGCGTCGGCACGCCGCAGAACTTGCCTTCCCGCACCGACATATGCGGCAGGGCCTCGTCCGAAATGTCGATACCCTCGACGAAAGGCTGGATGATGTCGCGGCTCTTCGGTCCCTGAACGGCGATGACCGCCCATTGCTCGCTGGTCGAGGTGAGCCATACCTTCAGATGCGGGAATTCCGTCTGCAGATAATCTTCCATGTGCTGGAGAACGCGCGGCGCGCCGCCCGTGGTGGTGGTGACATGGAAACGGTCCTCCGCCAGCCGTCCGACGACGCCGTCATCATAGATGAAGCCATCTTCCCGCAGCATGATGCCGTAGCGGCAGCGGCCCGGATCGAGTTTCTGCCAGGGATTGGTGTAGAGAAGTTCCATGAAGGAGGCGGCGTCCGGCCCGACCACCTCGATCTTGCCGAGCGTGGTGCCGTCGAATATGCCGGCCGCCTTGCGAACGGTGACGCATTCGCGGTTGACGGCGGCATGCATGTCCTCGCCAGCCTGCGGGAAATACCACGCCCGCTTCCATTGTCCGACATCCTCGAACACCGCGCCGTGCGCCACGGCAAAGTCGTGCATCGGCGTCCTGCGCGTCGGCTCGAACAGCGGTCCGCGCGAATGGTTGACGATGGCGCCGAAAGTGACCGGCGTATAGGGCGGCCTGAAGGTGGTGAGACCGACCTCCGGCATGGTCTTGCCTAGCGTCTCGGCAGCGATCGCCAGACCGTGCAGGTTCGACGTCTTGCCCTGGTCGGTCGCCATGCCATTGGTGGTGTAGCGCTTGACATGCTCGATCGAGCGCATGCCCTGCCCGACAGCGAGCCGAATGTCCTTGGCCGTCACATCGTTCTGGAAATCCACGAAGGCCTTGGATTTCGTATCCGGTCCCGCACCGGGCGCGGCGCCGGCCATGCCGCGCGACCAGCTTTCGCTCGTCTCGGCCTTCGGCCGCGCCAGCCTGCGGGCCTTGGCGCCCACATCCTTCGCCGCCTTCTCGCCTGCCGCGAAGGCCTCCGTGACGGTAGGGCCGATGCCATCCGTGCCGTTGCATCCGCCGACCGAGACGCAGGCCTGCGCGTAGTCTCCCGGAACGAAACGGTTGGTCGTCTTGTTGAACGCGACCTTGCCGCGCGATTGCGAGAAGAGATGCACCGACGGCGTCCATCCGGCAGACATCAGAAGCGCATCGACCGGGATGGTGCGCTCCGGTCCGCCTTTCTTGGCCTGTACGACCATGGAGGAAATGCGCAGCCGGCCGTTCGTCCTCAAGACGGTACGGCCGAGATTGAGTTCGATGCCGAGCGCGCGGGCTTCCTCGACGGCAGGTCCGCTCGGATTGTCGCGCGTATCGACGATCGCCGCGATATTGACGCCGGCTTTCTTCAGGTCGATAGCCGCCCAGTAGGCGGAATCGTTGGCGGTGAACACGCCGACTTGTCTGCCGACGGCGACGCCGTAATGATTGAGATAGGTGCGCGCGGCGGAAGCCAGCATGATGCCCGGTCGGTCGTTGTCGCCGAAAACCATATGGCGCTCGATCGCCCCGCTCGCGAGGATGACGCGTTTCGCCCGCACCTGCCACAGCCGCTCGCGCGGCTGGTCAGGCGACGGTTCGGCGAGATGCTCGGTCACGCGCTCGACCAGCCCGACGAAATTCTGCGCATAATAGCCGAATGCGGTGGTGCGGGAGAGCACACGGACATTTTCCCTCGCCGCGAGCTTTGCCAAGGTCGCCTGCGCCCAATCCCAACCTCGCTCGCCATCGACCGTCGCGCCTTGCTCGTAGCGCAGCGCGCCGCCGAAATCCGCCTGCTCGTCGCAGATCATGACGCGCGCCCCGGTTTCCGCTGCCGCCAGCGCCGCCGCGAGCCCAGCCACGCCGCCACCGACGACCAGCACATCACAATGCGCGTACCGCGAGGCATAATGATCCGGATCGGGCAGGTCGGGCGCCAAGCCAAGGCCTGCGGCCTCGCGAATCCTCGGCTCATAGAGCGCTTTCCACGCCGCCTTCGGCCACATGAAGGTCTTGTAGTAGAAGCCGGCGGCAAAAAGCGGTGATGCCAGATCGTTGACCGAGCCGGCGTCGAAGGAGAGCGACGGCCAGCGGTTCTGCGAAACGGCCGTCAGCCCTTCATAGAGTTCCTGCACAGTCGCGCGGATGTTGGGCGTTTTCCTCGCCGCGTCGCGATGGATGCCGACCAGCGCGCTCGGCTCCTCCGCACCGGCGGACAGGATGCCGCGCGGGCGATGATACTTGAACGAGCGCCCCACCAGATGAACGCCGTTGGCGAGCAGCGCCGAGGCGAGCGTATCGCCCTCGACGCCCGCATATTCCTTGG